>JALVWC010000012.1 GCA_027038505.1 Nanobdellati archaeon | reverse complement strand
GAGTCACAAAGAAGAAGAAATTGAAAACGAAGATGACGAACGAGATGGAAGAATAAATGTGGTATTAATCTTCTAAATATTCAAATACAATAAAATCATTGGAAGGATCACAATATTATCTTCAAAAATGCAAGGCGACACTCTCCTGTTGAGGTGCGCGAATCAGAGCTTTTCATAAACCTTCTTCATCAAAATAGCATCCCCCTCTATGTTCGGGCTTTCGGAGATAACCACGCCCTTAACCTTAAACTCCTTCAGGACGCGCAACAGCTCAACATAATTGAGATCGCTTTCCTCCAGATTCAGATGGTTTCTCTCGCCCTTCTCGCCGTAATTTATGCCGGAAATGTGGATGTGCATTTTATCCAGAGCATCTCTGCCGAGCTCCCTTTCAATTTTTTCAAGAAAGCCCACCCATTCTTCCCTGCTGTTGTAAGCTCCGCAATACCTCGCATGGAGGTGCGCAAAATCGATGCATGGCAAGACCATTTCAACTTCCTGCGCAAGTTTTATCAGCTCATCAACATCCCCGAACTGTGTTGGCTTGCCGGTCAGCTCCGGTCTTATCCAGATTTCGATGTTCTCATCTCTCAACTTTTTAACCACGTCCTGCAGAGCTTTCTTAACCCTCTCATAAACCTCCTCTTTTATCATTTTCATGTAGTAGGCTGCATGAAAAACAACACTCCACCCGCCACACAGATAAGCTATGCGTGCCGAATTGATTATCCTTTCCTTGCTGGCTTCCACCTTGGCTTTTTCTGAAGCGTTGAGGTTTATGTAGTAGGGAGCGTGACACGTCAGCAGAACGTTGTTGTTTTCGGCAATCTTCCTTATCTGGGATGTTTTTTCCTCCTTTATGTTTATGTTCCTGACAAATTCCAGCTCCATCGCATCGAGGCCGAGCTCTCTAACCCTCTCAATACCCCTTTCCGTTGTTGGTTTCTCGGTGCTCAGCGGTATTCCTGCTGTGCTGAACAGAAGTTTTGCAATCTTCTCCCCCATGAAAATTTCTCGGTATGAAAATTTTTTATCTTGTTAACGGCCAAAGACAGATGTATGGAGAAGCTGAAAGCCATGATAGCTCTCATCCGCCCGAGCGTCTGTGCTCTGGCGGTGCTGGGATTCATGGCAGGAGCGATAGTGAGCGGGATAATCAGCCTTGTTAATGCTGTGACGCTGCTCAAAGCTATCTTAACAACTTTTCTCATATGCTCCGCTGGCAATGTCATAAACGATTACTTCGATACTGATATAGACAGGGTCAATAAGCCAACCAGACCAATTCCTTCCGGAAAGATAAAACCGTGTGAAGCTCTGACGATTTTTACCCTGCTCTTGCTTTCTGGAATTGTCGTGGCGGCATCAATCTCTTTCCCCTTTTTTCTGCTTGCATCTCTGAATGCATTGGTGGCATTCATATACGGGTGGAAGTTAAAAAGGATGCTCATTATCGGCAACCTTGCCGATTCCTACCTCGCGAGTGTGGTTTTTGTTGCACCACTTTTCCTTTTCAATCAGCTTAAAGCTGAACTCTTCAGCAGTGCGGCAGCATTCATGGCCCTCATAGCGTTTACAGGTAACCTGGGGAGGGAGATAATGAAGGATGCTGAGGATGTTGAGGGCGATAAAAGATCTGGAGCGAAAACCATACCCGTAGTTTTTGGCGTGAGGAAGGCGATGATATCAGCTTATGTTTTCATTGTGGTCGGTACCGCACTTGCCACCCTCCCGATAATACGGGATGCTTTTAACCTTAACAGAACAGTGTATACCTTGCTTTATTTTCCTTTCCTGCTTGCTGTTGGAAACAGCTTCAGATACAGCTCCAAGCCTTCAAAGGCCCAGAGGTGGATCAAGATGGCGATGTTCACCCTTATCCTTTCTTTCATAGTTTCATCAATGCCCCTTCTGTGAATTCCAGTTTTAATTCGACCATCAACTAATACTCTGGAAGTTTTTCGACGAAAATTTAAAAAGGGAGGGTCAGACAATTTAAAGAGTATGCACGCAGTATATTGGGAACAAGACGGCAAGACTTCTCACCACGGTTGTGGTTTTGCCAACGGCCTTCACGGGGAGGTGACACGGCTAAAGGAAGAGTGGGGGGAGAAAATAAAAACGCTATGCAACGCATATCCCGAAAAGATACCTGCGGTCATGGAAGCAATTTATGAGTATTTTGAGTGTTCACGCGGAAATTATATGCCCTCCCACGGAGCATCGCATGCCATAAACACAGCGATAAATCTCCATAAACTGATCAGGCGGGATGGTTTTGTGTGCCCTTACTGCGGGGAGGAGCTCATAGCGGCAGCTCTGCTCCATGATCTTGTGAGGCCATACGAGGTGCACGAGAACAACGGCATAGTGCCGAACGGGGGTGAAGCGTGCAGAGCAGCTTATGAAATAGCTGAGAAGATATTCCCGGAGGAGAGCGCAGGGCTGATAGAGAAGGTGGTGAGGTATCACGATGATCCTTCCTCACCCGAGATGGAAGGTGATGTGAGGGAGATGACATCCATTTTGAGGGTTGCCGACGTTCTCGATGTGGATGAGCAGAGGGTTCTGGCCGCCGTGGGCGAGTACAGGAAGGTCAACGGATATTATCTCTCGCGGGAGGTGATAAGAGACAAGCTGAAAAGGAAAGCTGAGTTCGATGTTGGTGCCATAAGGAAAGCCTGCATGGACGCGGATCTGGTAAGGCTGGTGGAAAGACATTATTCTCTCCTCCTGAACCGGATTGAAGTTCTGCTGGAGAAAGAGGAACAACACCTGAGAAAGGAGATCGAAAGGGCAACGAAGCTCGCTGAACTGTATGAGGAAACGTGTTTGGGTGCGATGAGGGAGATTATTGAGGAGTTGAGATCTTTCTGAAAAACTTTTATATATGTTTATGATTAAGATAAAGTCCATGAGTGGGCAAAAACGAAGTAGCTATGCCGGAATCCTTAAGAAAAACGGTACTCTGGTTCTGACGGTTTTATTGTTGCTCATGTTGATCTGGTCCGGCCCCGCGAGCGCGGTCACAGTTACCGTTACTCCCTCATCGTCTGTCGTGGATCTGGGAAAGACCAACGAACTGGAACTCAACATAAACATTGAACTTCAAAATGTAGACAAGTATGTGCCTTTGAGCTATGTGATACTCAATGTTACGGGTCCCGTTAACAGGGTTTATGAGTTCTACATCAACGGCAGTGTTAAGATGGGTGAGGGAGAAATCCGGGTTGAGCCG
>JALVWC010000011.1 GCA_027038505.1 Nanobdellati archaeon | reverse complement strand
GAACCAAAGATTTTACTTTCCAGCTCTTTTAAATCACTAACTGACACCATTCCACCCATTATAGCTCTAAACCACCACCTCAATAATCCTCTCAAACTCGGTGCTCGTAATCCTTCATTTTCTATATTTTTCTGATCTGCACCTGCGATGAATAAGGGTGTTATAGTTTCTAATTCAAGAGTTACTTCTTCCATGATTTTCACTCCTTATTTCATATTTAACCCTCATCGCCCGCAATTTCGTACAATGGCCGTGCGGGTATGCGGCTATGTGCCTTCGGTGCTCACCCAAACCCACTTCGTGAGCTTCGCATACCTGCTTGTTCCACGAAGTTTTGCCAAGTCCGCGCATTTAAATAGAAATTTAGTTGAGTTTATTTAAAGTTTTGCTGGTTTCGGTTCCATAGATCATGAGAATAAATATCAATACGGTAAATTCCTATTCTCTACAGAGGCTCTGAAAAAGATGTAGGATTAAAATATAGGAATACAGGCATGAGGCCTTCGGTGAGAAAATGCAGTTGAAGGATTTTTCGAGGTTTAAGGAAAGAACAAAGAAATTACCGCTTGGTGAATCGTTCGCTAAATTGTTAAGCTGAAATTTCTACTTCTCCTCTGCCACACCCTGCTTTATATCATTTGCACATTCTTGTACAATACATTAATCTCGAACTTGGTGCGGGGGGAGGGATTTTCAGCCGCGGAGCCACCTTATTTCCAGCTTTTTTTGCTTCCGCAGCATTTGAACCCTCGAACCCACTAAGGGACGGGACCCTGAATCCCGCGCCTTTGGCCAGGCTCGGCAACCCCCGCAGTGAGGAAAGCTCACCAACAATCTATTGCACGCAAAAGTTAAAAATGATAAGATTTGCTGAAATTCGATATGGGGTATGAAGAAAAGGAGCTCCTGCTGATCTCAGCATGCCTTTTTGGCCTCTGCACAGCTTATGACGGAAAGGACAGGAAGCTGGGAAAACTTGAATCGCTGCTGGATAGATACATCCTTGTTCCCGCCTGTCCGGAACAGCTTGGCGGGTTGAGCACACCCAGAACAAGCGCGGAGATAGAACAGAACAGGAGCGGAAAAGATGTTATAGAAGGAAAGGCGAGGGTCATCACCAAAGACGGTAGAGATGTTACCCGGAACTTTGTGACTGGAGCAAGGCAGACCCTTCTGATATGCAAAACACTCGGAATAAGGAAAGCTCTTCTGAAAGAAAGGAGCCCATCGTGCGGAGTGAATTGCATTTATGACGGCACGTTCAGCGGAAGGATAAAGAGTGGAGAAGGAGTCACGACCGCATTGCTCAAACAGCACAGCATAGAGGTGTTCAGCGAGGAGGAGATTGATGAGTTATGAGTTATTCTGAGGTACTTTTAACCTTTCTCCACCTTGCTCCTCTCGGCGTATCGTAAAGGATCACGCCTCTTTTTCTCAGCTCCTCCCTTATTCTGTCCGCTTCCTCAAACCTTTTCTCCCTTCTGAGATTTTCCCTTTCCTCAATCATTTTCTTCTCTTCATCATCAAGTTCATCACTTCTCCGGAAGTCCTCAAAAACACCCAGCACGCCTGCCAGCCTGAGAAAACTCTCCAGCATTTTCTCCATGCTTTTCCTGCTTTTCTGGCCGGAAGTGTTCACGTATTTGTTTATGAATGATGCAAATTCCACAAGCACTCTTGCAGCGCGAGAGGCATCAAAATCATCATCCATCGCTTCCTCAAACTCCTTAACGAATTTTTCAACCTCCTTCTCCTCTTCATCCTCAATTCTTCCATCATCCGTCGTTGCGTTTATCTCGGCATCGAGCATCTCCAAAGCATTATCAAGCTTCCTGTAAAGTTTTTCAGCTTCCTCAATTGCTTTCTCGTCAAAATCCACGGGATCTCTGTAATGAACACTGGCGAGGAAGAACCTTATGACCCTCGGATCGTACTTCTGGAGGAGATCCCTCATCGTGACTATGTTGCCGAGGCTCTTGCTCATCTTTTCTCCCCTGATGTTAACGAATTCGTTGTGCATCCAGTAACGCACAAAAGTTTTGCCAGTGGCTGCTTCACTCTGAGCTATCTCGTTCTCATGATGAGGGAAGATGAGATCCTTTCCCCCGCCGTGAATGTCAAGAGTCTCGCCAAGATACTTCATGCTCATAGCCGAGCATTCTATGTGCCATCCCGGCCTGCCTTTACCCCACGGTGAATCGAAAACGCTACCTGCTTTATAATCCTCTTCTTTTGCGGCTTTCCACAAAGCAAAGTCCCTGATATCCTTTTTGCGCGGATCCGGCTCTATTCTGTGGCGTTTCAGCTCCTCAAGATTTTGTTTGCTCAGCTTACCGTAGTCTTTGAACGAGGGCACGTGAAAATACACTGTACCATCATCCAGAACGTAAGCGTGTCCATTGTCAATGATCCTCTGAATGGTCTCCACGATCTCCTTTATGTGCTCGGTGACTTTTGGATAGTGACTGGCTCGCTTCACATTGAGGGGCTCAATGATATCCTCGAAAAAAGTCTTAATGAAATATTCAGACACCTCCCTAAAACTTTTGCCTTCCTTGATGGCACGGTTTATTATTTTATCATCAACATCCGTGAAATTCTGTACGAAGATGACCTTGTATCCCCTGTACTCCAGCCACCTTCTTATGACATCAAAAGCAACACAGCTTCTCGCATGACCTATGTGGCTGTAGTCGTAAGGTGTTATGCCACAGATGTACATCCTCACCTTCCCGTCCTCAATCGGAACAAACTCTTCTTTTTTTCTTGTCATGGTGTTGTAAATCCTTATCGGCATGGGTGGTGGTTGGCTGAAAAATATTAAAAGGGTTGCTCCACATGGCAGTTCATGACCTTCTTTACGAAGATTTACGAGAGCTGGAGGAAAATTCAGTACGAAAAGTACGAGGTGATTCTGGAAAATCTTAGATTGTATGGGCTTGAACTCAATAACAAATACATCTTTGATCTCGGTTCATCCAAAGGATTTCTGCACGATTTTCTGGAGGAGAAAGGAATCAAGCCGAGGGTTTTTGTAGCCATGGATGTTGATAAGGAAGCGATCAGAAAGAACAGAACAAGCCTTAAGGTTTTGGGGAGGGGTGAAGCACTCCCATTCAAGCGGGAGATTTTTGATGTTATCTTCTGCATAGATGTTCTTCACCTTCTTAAAAGAGTGGTGGACATTGATCCTCTGAAGAATGGAGGTGTTCTTATTATCTCATTGCCCGAAAGGTATGAGCACAAAATGAATGCGGGAGTGGAACACCTTACAAAGAATGGATGCAAACCCCTTTCTCTGTTTGAAATAAGCGGGCAGGAAAAAGAAAAGGTTGCCATTATCATAAGAGAATAAGAAAGGTAGTGTTATAAGATGTGAGAGGACTCCCCGATTTCACTTCTACAACCTCGTAACCTTCCAGCAAATAAACTGCTTGCACCACAACTCAAACAGATACCTTATAAATTAAACCCTGAGCACACCACAAAAATCTCCGTCTGATGCTTGAGAGGTGGAGAAAAATTTACCCTCCTGATCTAAAAAATTTAAATGTTTTGAGCAAGAGAACACCCATGAAAAAGAGCAAGGTGAAGGTATCAGAGGAAATACCAACGATCCGGACAAACTTTCTTAGAATAAAGGATATTATCCAGACCTTCTCTTATAAATTTCATGAATTCTTCCTCGGATCTATCATTTCATACTTCATCGGAGGTTTCGATCTTATGATACCGTTTCTGATAATATGGTTCTCCTATCATGTTTTTGAGGACTGCATATGGGAGCTCGGCCTGAGTGATCTGGGCATGGAGCTCATAACTCTTGGATGTGTGCTTGTGGGGGTGAAATTTAACGCGGTTCTGGCATTCATCTATTCCTATCTCACGGTTGGGCTGATCAGCACAATATCAAAGTTTATGGATCCGGATTCGGATGAAGATTTCATACCGTTTGGAAGTTACGCTTTTGGGTACGGTGTTGCAGCGTTCTCAGCCTCGCTCCTTAAAGGTCATTTTTCAATCCCAGAACTGCTCTTCGTGTGTGCAATCACGGCAAATCTCGGAAGAATACTTCTCGATTCCATCATCTCGGGTAAGCCCGAACTGATAGATATAACCTACGTTGGCAACGTGATGTTCAACGTACTGCTCGGATTATTCCTTAAGTTCCTGGGTATGCTAATTTAGGGTTTTTATCCCAGAACTTTTCTCATCCTGACATCCACAGCTTTGTACCCCCGCCTGCTGTAGAACTGAATGGAGTTCTCGCTTTCTGCATAGGCATCAAGCTCGAGAATCCTGACATCCCTTTTTCTTGCTTCGTCTTCCAAAGCATGTAGAAGCATGGAACCTATACCTTTACCTCTATATCCTTTTTCCGTATACAGATCGCTGATGTAGATTGCTTTCTCTTTGTTGTATATCCCACCATATGTAAATATCTTAGCTATAATGAAACCCACAACCCTGTTGTCAACTTCAGCAACGAGAGTTATCCTATCGCTATTTTTAACAGCGTTGTGAGCATAGCGCTTTACGGATTCCCGCATTTCTTGGCTGGAGGAGCTCTTTAGAAGGGGGTCAAATTCCTTCTCCTCGTCCTGCATTTTAAGGAGAAGATCCGCTATACGATCCGAGTCGTCTTCATCAGCTTCTCTTATCACGACGTTCATAGCCTCGTTCCACACCCCCGTGCAGAGTTGCAGCAGGTGGTGGGCCGGCCAGGAATCGAACCTGGGACCTCTCCCGCGTCAGGGGAGCGTCATAACCCCTAGACCACCGGCCCGCAGCAGAGCAGGGTTGTAATGATGTGACAAATTTGTTTAGATAATAATTTTTTAAAAAATTAAGCAGATACCTTTACTTCCCCTTAAAACAGCCGGAAGTCCTCAATCTTGGGAATCAGCGGCTCTGGCTTGTTTATAACGTGCCCGTCCTCCAGCTCTTTTCCAATGAGGTTCCAGCTCTCCTCAACGTTCATTATTTTCAGCGCTTTCCCGCATGCTGAAGGCAGGATAGGTAACAGAGCTATGCAGATATCCTTGGCTATGTTCAGGGCTTGTGCTATGATCTCATGGGCTTCCTTTCTGTTTTCCCTGACGAGCTTCCACGGCTCCTTCTTCTGAAGGTATGCATTCCCGATGGACGCTATTCCATCCACACACTCCACAACCTCCCTTATGTTCCAGTTTTCATACGCCTCCCTTATTCTTTCAAGGATGTTCTTCACCTCAACGAGCTCTTCCGTATCGTAAGTTCTGACTTTTATCATTCTTCCCTCAAAGTAACGATACAGAAGCGTGAGTGCTCTGTAAACAAAGTTCATTATGTTGCCGACAAGCACACTGTTCACAGCTGTCAGAAAAGCTTCCCTGCTCAGATCTATATCAGTTATCCCGCTTGAGGTGTGGCTTGCAAAGTAGAATCTCAAATACTCGGGGTTTCCGACCTTTTCCATGTAGTCTTTAGCTGTGATAAATGTACCCCTGCTCTTGCTCATTTTCTCCCCGTTTACTGTAAGGAATCCATGCGTGTGGATGTATGTCGGAAGCTTAAATTCTGTGGCCATCAGCATTGCCGGCCAGAAGAGATAGTGGAAGTAAATTATGTCTTTCCCTATTGTGTGCACGATCTGAAAGCCTTCACGTGCGTCCTTCCATATTTTTTCCCAGTCACATCCAGCCTTTTTGCAGTAGTTCGCTGTCGAGGCTATGTACCCGATTGGAGCATCCCACCACACGTAGAGGTACTTGTTTTCTTCTCCCGGGACTTTGAATCCGAAGTAAGGCCCATCCCTTGAGATGCACCAGTCCTCAAGACCCTTTTCTATCCAGTCCAGCACGTAGTTTTTAACCTCTTGCTGAAGCGGAGCATTTTGAATCCAGTCCTTCAGCTTCCCTTCAAAAGCGCTCAGCTTGAAAAAGTAGTGCTTGCTTTTCCTTATTACCGGTTTACTCCCGCATAAAGCGCATTTTGGATCCTTAAGCTGGAAGGGTGTGTAGGTCGCTCCGCACTTCTCGCACACATCCCCGTACTGATCTTCAGCTCCGCATTTAGGGCATGTTCCCCTGACGTACCTGTCGGGAAGGAAGCGGTTACATTCCTCACAAAAGAGCAGATCAATTTCCTTTGTGTAGATGTAACCGTTTTCCAGAGCTTTCCTGAACATTTCATGTGCTATTTTCTCGTTTTCCTCGCTGTGTGTTGTGTGGTAGTTGTCGAGGCTTATCAGGAAAAACTCGAACATTTTCCTGAACTTCTCATGGTTCTCCATGACAAAGCTCAGCGGATCCTTCCCGGCTTTCATCGCATTTATCTCAATCGGTGTGCCGTGAGCATCTGTAGCGCACACATAAATTACATTCCTCCCGGTTAGCCTGTAAAATCTGGCCATGATGTCGGTTATAATGAACTCATACACGTGCCCGAAGTGCGGCTCGCCATTTCCGTAGGGCAGCGCGGAGGTCATGAGCAATTTTTCTCCCAACCTCACCGTCAATCACCTCCAGCTTCGGAAACTCCGGCATCGACTTCACAGATCTCCTGATAGCTCTCCTAATCAATGTTTCAGCATGCTTTAATAAGTTTTCCGCCCGCGTAAGGTTCCTCATGCCCTTTGGCATGTAAACTGGAGCTTTTACCTCCCTGTTCTCCAGGAGGTTCTGCAGCGTTTCCAGATACGGGTGCGTAACTCTGCCCAGATACAGAAGTTTCAACACACCCCTGCGCTTTGCAATCCTTTCAATTTCCAGCAAACCCTTGAGATAGAGGTAATCTTTGGTGAAAGCCCCTCCCCTGAACGCACGGAAGGTTAAAGTGAAGGCATCATCATCATTAAATCCGAGCTCTTTAAGTTTGCTGAACGTCTCGGAAAATGTGTAACCTCTCACCACCATGTCCACCGCTACGACTCTGCCAGCATAGTTTCTCAGCCTTTCTCTCTCCAGCAATCTGGTTGCTTTTTCCATGTATACCGCAAGCCCTTCCTCAGTTTCCGTGTTGTTCGGGAATCCGCTTGCAAATATGTGCAGTGGCTGGTTGTGGCCGTTTTCAGCTCTGAGGACATGCACCCCCACCTCGTGCACCACCAGCCTTCTCAACTCATGAGTTGTGAATTCCCTGCCATAGGGTACAAGCACTTCCTTTTCGAGAGGCATAACTGTAACGAGACTCTTTCTGCTCAGCTCAACAACCCAGCCTTCAATACCGTAATTCCTTATCGTCTCCTCGAAGAGCGTCTTGGCATATCTACAATCGTACTTTTTACCGTGGCGGGTTGGGGAAGGTTTCTTACCGACAGTATTTTTCATTATGTTAAGCGCTTCTCGGACAAGTGCAAGAGAAGGTTTTCCGTAAACCTTTGTGCTGTATTCAAGCACCTCGTTTCTCTCCCCGCGGTGCAGGACGATGTGCGCGAGATTTATCAGCTCCTCTATTTTGTTCGCATAAACCTCATGGAGTTCGCCTTCCGGCACCTTAAGTTCGCATAATCTCTTTATGGTGTCTCTGGGATTGAAGAGAACAAACGGGTACTTAAATTTGGGCTCCTCTCCGGTTCGCATAAACCTTTCCTTCTCCTCAGCGAGGTTGACCGGCTCCAGGAGTTTAAGAACCCCCGTGCTGAACTTTTTATGTTCTCTGAGCTTTTCATCAATTTCCTTATATTTTTCAACCACCGACCCCATCTGAATTACCCCATCATCTTCATGAACCTGAGAGCATCTTCATACATATTGTAGTTGTTGAAGAACACGTAAACCTTTAAGTTGAGCTTTAGGGAGCTTCCCACAATTTCTCTCAATCTCTCAAGCTCGTCATCGCTGAACCTGTAATCGTACATCCTGCTCCCAAAGCCATGAAGGCGGAAATAGTGCAGCCTTCTCGCATAAAAGATTTCCTGGCGGAGGGGATCAACAACCTGATCAACATCAAGTCTGCTGAACAAATCAGAGACAATATCTCTTGTCCACGCATCCTGCCACCTCACCTCCCACACAAGAATGAAATCTTCCCTGTCTATCGAATTAAAGAAATTTTCAACTCTGCTTATGTTTTCCTTCGTTGGCCTGAAGCTGGCTGCTGTCTGAAACACAAGAACCTTTGCATCAAGATTCCTAGCAATTTCTTTTACTCTGTTGAACACCTCAACGCTTTCCTTTCCAAATTTCAGCCTGTGGGTTATGTCCTGATGCACTTTGACGGTGAATTCGAATTCAGCATTAACCTCTCTTGCTTCCTCAAACCACTTTCTTGCCGTTGATGGTTTTGGCAGCCTGTAGAATGTGGAGTTGACCTCCACACCATTGAAGAGCGATGCGTAAGCCTGAAGCACGCTTCTGTATCTGGTTTTCCAGTCTTCCCCCGTCAGCTTTTTGGGATTAAAGAATCCCCATCCGCAGCATCCTACCCGCAAGTTTTCTTTTCTCATGAAGAACAATCTCAAAGAGAAGAAATTAAAATAAATTTAACTTCTGATCTCTCCCTCAACGAACTCCGCTATCGTTCTGGCTATGTTCTTATCTGTAGCCTTCATAAGACCCCTTATTCCTGGGTTTACATTGACCTCTATGATCCAGGGATTGCCGTCCGTATCAATTATTATATCGACAGCGAGAATTCTTGCTTCCAGCGTCTCAGAAGCTTTTATTGCGATCTCTTTCACCTCCTCGGGAGGATCGTAGGATACGGCTTTTCCTCCCCCCGAGATGTTAGCGCGTTTATCACTTTTTGGCGCTATTCTTTTCATAGCGGCAGCGACCTCCTCACCCAACACAAGTATTCTTATGTCTTCTCCTTTGTTTGGTATGAACTCCTGCAGAACTATCTCCTGGTTGAGAGCTTCCATCGAGCCCACCATTGCTTCAAGCTCCTCTTCGCTATTAGCGAACATCACACCCTTCCCACCGGCACCGGATATTATCTTCACAACCACGGGAAAGTTCAGCCTCGTCTTTACCCTTTTCAACCCGCTTCCCGATTTTAGAGCAAAAGTCCTCGGTACGGGTAGGCCAGCATTCCCGAGGACAAGCGTGGTCAGGAATTTGTCGTGAGCTATTCTAAGCGTTGCCGCAGGGTAGGGATGTTTAATTCCAAGATGATCATATGCCCTCACAACATTGTACCCGTGCAACACTCTCTTGCCATCTATTCTGGGAAAAAAGTAGTCAACATCATCGAGCTCTCTGCCGTTTGATCTCACCTCCACTCCGCCGGTGTGCGAGACCACAACAATATCGTCGAGAGCCAGGTTGACCACATCGAAAAGCTTCCTCATCTCGTCCAGAATTAGCTCTGTCGTTTTGGATTTCGATTTCGGATGCACCACGAGTACCTCAACCATTTTCACGATCACCTTTTGAAAGGTGTCTGCCTCCCATCGTTCTCAGATGCTCCACCAGCCTGTCCACGAAGGTCAGCAGGGCATGCCTCCTGTAGAACTCCTCGCATTCTTTGGAGAGGAAAGCTATTAAATCTTCCACCATACCATTGCCGAAAACATCCTCGAATCTGCTCAGAGCCGGAGATACATTTAGCGACTTAACAAACATGCTGTTTTTCTCAACGATCATTCTCGCCTGAAAGATTGATGTTTTGAGGAGCTTGCCCATTCTCAGGACAAACTCCTGCATGTGTTTCGACGCTCTGCATCGTCTCTTTTTATCTCCCACCCTCCGAACGGCAAAAATTCTGTTACCTATGACAAGGACATCCATCTCTTTCAGGCTCTTCGAGGTTTTTATTTCTTCCAGTATGATCGGCTGTGCCAGCAGCTCTATCGTGTCAAGGAAGCTTTTCAGGCTCGACTCAGATTCAAATGTTGCGGATGTCTGTTGCCTCTTCGTCTTTGGAATATGTACCTTTACGGGATAGTTGAGTTTCGGTAAAATCGCGTTTAGAGCGTCTCTGGATACGGAAAGGTAAACTTTTATTGGTGAGTCAGCATTACCGAGCTTCTGGTTGATGAACGCAATCAAGAACGGGTTTGATGCATGGGATATAAAGCTGCTGCTTATGGGTGTGAAGATCCTCTGCTCTTCCAGAAGAGATACGACAGCATAACCGAAGTGAGCGAGCGACTTCGGAATGAGGGGGAGCACAGCATCAAAGGTGTAAAGTGATGCCGATTTGTAATACGGTGTGAATTCCTCCCCTTCCATTTCAATTCTCACACCTGAAAGTGGCGCATACAAAACCTTATCAAAATGATACTTCGAAAGCTCTATCAGACGGAGGTGATAGTCCTTTTTGGATTCCGGACCAAGAATACAGAGTTTCATAGTTCATTCCTCCCTGAGCTCGGGCTTTATGTCCTTCAGCTTGTTGGAAAAGTGCGTTTTCGTAACGTCTATTACGAAATTTCCGTGGATGATGTCCCTCCCTATGAGCACGGGGCACATCATGTTGGACCTATCAGCCACGTTTGCCTCAACTCTGAATCTCCTGCCATTTATCTCAAGCTCAGCCTCGTAAATCCCCCTCGTTACATAGCCCTCCGGGACGGTTTTTGACTTTACCATCACCTTTTTGCGCTTCTTTTCCAGCTGCAACTCCTCAGCAAGCCTCTTATCTATAGAAGTCCTTGTGGCGCCCGTATCAAAAAGTGCCAGAACTTCCCTCTCGCCGTTTTTTCCGCGCACCTTGACCTTGGTTATCAGCCCTACAACATCTTTTCCTTCTGTTCCATTATGGTCGGCATCCTCCTCCGCCATCACCACAAGTTTTTGTCCCGAGACATATTTAACTTTTTCTTTGTTCCTCCCCAGCTCAATATCATGGGAGGGGTGCTTTCACATTACGTGGCTGTGAGGGATGGAAAGAAAGAGCCGAGGTTCTGGGGTGCTGATCTTGAGGGGAGAGCGGGTGAAGCATTCAAGCTGCTTGAAAGCTGTGAGCTCTGCGAGCACGGATGTGGAGTAAACAGAACCGCCGGCGAGAAGGGTGTGTGTAAAGCGCCACCATTTCTCTACATAAGCAGCGAGTTCCTGCACCATGGTGAGGAGAGCTTCCTCGTACCTTCCCATACCATCTTCTTTATGGGCTGCAACCTTTCGTGCGTTTACTGCCAGAACTACACCATTTCCAACTGGCTGGAGTTCGGGACAAGGGTTGGTGAGGAGGCTCTTGCTGAAATAATAGCGAGAAGGAAAGAGCAACACGCAATGAATGTCAACTTTGTTGGTGGTGAACCCACACCTTATCTGCCGTTCATACTCAAAGTACTGCAGGTAATGAAGGAGAAGAGTGTGCACACTCCTGTTGTGTGGAATTCCAACTTTTATATGAGCGAGAAAGCAATGAGCTTACTAAAAGGTGTTGTGGATCTCTATCTTCCCGATTTCAAGTATGGTAATGATGAGTGTGCTCTGCGTTTATCAAAAGTTAAGAATTATTTTGCCACCGTCACCAGAAATCTTAAGGAGGCTGCCGGGGATGCTGATGTCTGCATAAGGCATCTTGTCCTGCCGAATCACTTTGAATGCTGCACAAAGCCCGTGCATGAATGTAAGATATTTCCTTTATTATTCTCGCTTCCTCTAATTCTCGCTTTATTCTATCCCTATGAGGATCTCTATTTCTCTGTCTTCCCCGATTCTCTACTTCTTCCACTTCAATGCCAAACTCGTCCAGTGTGGTCTGATAGGGATCTCTCCTGAAGATATCATTGGCCATATTGCTGATATCCTCCGGATCCAGTCGACCGTATCTGTCCTCGGTGTGCTTAGGACCTAAACCTAAATCTTGTGGGTCTGGGATCGAGTATGGATACGGTCTCGGCCTTTTAATCAATCGATATCCATCCGCCATACTACTAAACAGGAAAAATAAATATTTAAATTTTTTAAATATTCGGGGGACATAACGAGTGTTGTGAGTGTCCTTGATATTCGGTGTGGTTGAATAAATAAGTGGGTGATTGGAGGCGTGGAGATGCGGGATGGTTATAAAAGCGATACTTTCCGACTGCTGGGGCACGCTTTTTTATGATGATGTTGATCCGAGACCGCTTCCGGAAATAGCCAGAGTTCTGGGGTACAGCCATAATGATTACGGCTACATCAAGGTCTTTGAGCGGAACTTCATGCTCTACCCGCTTGAGGATGTGGATGAAGCCATTCGAAACTTTCTTGAGGAGCTCGGGAAGATGAGCGATAAACTGTTCTTCAGGATAAAGCAACTATACACAAACATCGGCGTGCACGCCAAACCTTTTGATGACGTGCCTCCTGTGCTAAAACAGCTTAAGAAGGAGGGATACAAGCTTTGCATCGTTAGCAACACATGTTCGGTGGGGTTTAAAGAGCTTAAAAAGAGATGGAAGAATGTGCTTGACCTTTTTGACGCGTGCGTGCTTTCTTACGAGGTGCACGAACTGAAGCCATCTCCGGTAATGTTCAACACAGCCCTTGAAAAGCTTAAGGTTGAGCCGTCTCAGGCGGTCATGGTTGGAGATTCTTTAAAGGATGATGTTCTTGCCGCTGAAGCATGCGGGATAAAAGGTTTGCTTCTTGATAGAAGAAATAAACATCCGGACTATCCGAAAAGGATGGAAAGTCTTCATGAGATCTGGAAGTTCCTTGGTAAGGAAGCGCCAAGATAAAACAGGTGACTTCCGCATCTGCAGTCGGAGCATCCGAATCTGGGGACAGCTTCGAATTTTTCCGCAAGTTTTTGTGCTATCTTACACTCTTCTTTTTGTTCGCTTTCTCTGATCAGCACGCTCACAATTTCAGCATATTCATTTGCAAGCAGATAATCTATGTGCCAGAATAGCTTTTTGTTGTTCTTTCTGAGATGCCTTGCCACTCTCGCTTCTATCGAGTTCATGGCAGAACCCACATAGGCATAATACCCCTGCCTGAACTTAATTCTACCGAGCTTGCCGACCTTTATCTCCACAGGATTTTCAACCCGTATCAGGAGGACGTAGGAGCCTTTCATTCCGCATCCTCCAAGAAAAAACGCTTGCTGAAACCGCCCCTCTCTTCAACCTTCGCCCTGCGCAGCTCTTCCAGTTCTTTTCTGTCCACACCCTGCGCGCTCGCAAGCGCATAAACCACCTCCAAAATGTCCACCAGTTCCTCAGCGTTCTGGCTTTCGAAGAACTCCTCCACCTCTTCCTCCAGCTTATTCATCAGCGCGGACATGTACGAATCATCATCTTTCAGGACACGCACCTTAACGTTCAGCCCCATCCCCCTCAGGATTTCCGGAATGGCATCGCGCACGAGCTTTCCCGCTTCGTTATCTGGTATGCCGACAAACCGGTTTTTTATCAACGCCCTTCTTACCTCCTTGAATATGAATCCGTGGCCCGCCGGGTTGGGATGCAGGCCGTCATGCAGCATTTTTTTGTAATCGCGCGCAAGAAGCGTGTCGAAAACATTCACGAACACCGCACCTTTCTTTTCGCATACGTCTTTGAGAGCCTGGTTGTATAGTTTCAGGTTTTCGTTGAGATACGCCAGGTTCTTGTTCCACGGCACCGGTGATGTTCTTGATTCGTCCGCTGGCATCATTCCGAGAAACATTATTTTGTGAGAGTGCTTTTTTGCTAGGTTCACGAGTGTTTCAACGCTCTTTCTGAACTCGTCCAGAGGGGTGCGAACAACACAATCACCAATGAGCAATTGCGCATCGTTTGTCCCCACCTGAAATATGAAAACCATATCGTCATCCTCTTTTGTCCTGGCATCAACTTCAGGCTCGAACCTTTCGATAACATCCCCAACCGTATTTCCGGACACGCTCAGGTTGTAAACGAGACAGTAAAAGTCATCACGCCTTATGTTTATTCGATCAATCCATCTTCTCAATCTCTGCACCCACCCGCCCATTTCATCCCATGCTCCATAAGATATGCTATCCCCGAAAACAAGTATGCTGACCATACAACTTATCTCATACGAACAACAATAAAAATCTGGCGGAAGATTTCGATTTCATCACCATTTTCCTGCTTCTTTCATTGATTCGGTTTCCTCACACTTTCCTGCTTTACACCCATGAGATTTTTAAATGGCAGAAAAATTCGTGAAGAGGAGATCATGGTGCGGGATTGTTGTTTACCAGAACCTTAAACCCTCTGTGGTGCGTGACTATGCCGGCAACATTAACTCCGTGCCTCTTCAGAGTGGTGCGCACCTCATAAAAGAGCTTCTCCGTTTTTTCTCTGCTGAGCAGCGCCTCGTAGCTGTGCGGGTGGTTCTCTGCCAGCCACTTTCGAAACTCCTCGCCTGCAGCCCTCAAATTCAGAAACTCAACCCAGTATTCATCCACAAAGTCCCGCGTTTCTTTTATTAGCGCTTCCAGATCCACAAGCTCCGGTATGAGCGGTGAGATAAAAGCATAATTTTTTATGCGGTTCTCATACAGCTCGTGGAGAGCGTTAACCCTCCTGTCATGCTCTGGGGCTTTCGGTTCAAGAACCTTCCTGATGCTTTCATCAAAGCCGTTAACGGTCAGCCCCACCTCTATGCTTTTGAACTTCTTGAAGACATCAACATCCCCGACAACAAGATCCGATTTTGTGAGAATTGCGAGCCTTATTCTCTTATCCATGTTTTCGAGAATCCTTCTCGTAAGTTCCAGCTCCTTCTCAATCGGCTGGTAAGCATCCGAAACGCTTGCCATGTAAACTGTGCCATTCACGTACTTCCCTTTCACGAGCTCCGCAGCATTCTCTTTGACTTCAACCCAGCTACCCCAGCTGCCGTGGTTTTTCCATTTGCACACGAATTTCGCATAACAATAAAGGCAGGCGTGCTCACACCCGACATAAGGGTTCACAACGAAGTCACATGAAGGAATTCTGGATCTGGAGAAGATGGATTTTACTTTAACGGGTATTACCCGAATCATGATCTTTTATCGAGCACGAGGTTATTAAAGTTTTCTATTTATAGGGGCGTTATGGGCAGGATTGGAGACCGAAGTATTTCTGAGGTTCGAAAAATATAATTATTTAAAAATTTTATGAATTACCTTTATTGAATGGTGATGATATAGATGTG
>JALVWC010000010.1 GCA_027038505.1 Nanobdellati archaeon | reverse complement strand
GTGTGGAAGGAGATTTACCACTACAACGAAAAGTCAAAGAGCTATAAGAAATTGAGTTTAAGAAGAACTAGATAGTGTGGAAGGGTTCTTGTGCGTCTCGTAGAAGTTGGCGCACTCTTCCAAGTTTAAGAAGAACTAGATAGTGTGGAAGCTGATAGAAGGGACAAAAGGTGCTGGCTATGATGATAGAGTTTAAGAAGAACTAGATAGTGTGGAAGTCTACGAAATTACATTCGTGGAATCCAACACAGTTAGTATATCTGTTTAAGAAGAACTAGATAGTGTGGAAGCTTCTCTCAGAAACAGTTAGAGGAGCGCTCCACTTGGTTTAAGAAGAACTAGATAGTGTGGAAGATTTCCAACAACGCAAGCTTCGTGCTTTCCCTTATTTGTTTAAGAAGAACTAGATAGTGTGGAAGTGCCGGTGTTACTTCCTCCTCCGCCACTCTGGTAACACTCGACCCTGTTTAAGAAGAACTAGATAGTGTGGAAGATAATGGAAGTTTCTTAAAGATATATGCGGATGGTGAAGTTGTACGTGTTTAAGAAGAACTAGATAGTGTGGAAGGATTTTGTGCAACTGTAACATAATGCGTCTCGTTGCTGTGTTTAAGAAGAACTAGATAGTGTGGAAGATTCGTAATGTATAATAGAAGTTCCCTCCCACCGCTTCGTGTTTAAGAAGAACTAGATAGTGTGGAAGTCCCCTAACCATTCAGGGAGCTCTCCTGAAAGGGTGGCGAGTTTAAGAAGAACTAGATAGTGTGGAAGAAGAAAAAAGGAGGTGGTAGGAAAATGAAAAAAATCAAGTTTAAGAAGAACTAGATAGTGTGGAAGCGGGCCGCTCATATACTTCAAGAAGCCTGCAAAATCGAGCAAGAAGTTTAAGAAGAACTAGATAGTGTGGAAGTATATGCTGTCATTCCATTACCACGCCAGACAAGTCTTCCCTCGAATGTTTAAGAAGAACTAGATAGTGTGGAAGTCCATTAAACCGAACAGTACCATACCTTTTACATCGCAGGTTTAAGAAGAACTAGATAGTGTGGAAGCCACCACCTCCGTTTCAGGTTATAGTAAGCGTAAAAAATATCGTTTAAGAAGAACTAGATAGTGTGGAAGCACCTCTGTTCTGTTTTTTTTATTTTTTATAATAACGCTTGTTTAAGAAGAACTAGATAGTGTGGAAGATGCCTGTCTTGAAGTTCATGCTTATCGCCTTGCATGTTCCTCCGAGTTTAAGAAGAACTAGATAGTGTGGAAGGAGCTTACAGATCGTGTGCCTCGAAGATCATTTCAATACTGTTTAAGAAGAACTAGATAGTGTGGAAGACACTGTATTCCACCATGTCATAGTCCAGGAAAAGCACAAGTTTAAGAAGAACTAGATAGTGTGGAAGCGGCGAGCTCCCCTCACCCGCCTACGCCCACCAAGTATGGAGGACGGGTTTAAGAAGAACTAGATAGTGTGGAAGTCGTAGTCGTCGTAGTCATCGTCAAATAGTTCGCTGGTTTAAGAAGAACTAGATAGTGTGGAAGTGCAGAAACACAACGTTACAAGTTTAAAGTTTTAAACATCACAATAAAATCATGGAAATCGTGGAAATAAATTTGGAAGATCGTTCTTTCGAAACTTATGAACTGGACGAAAAACTATTTTATGATAGGTTGGGGGGGCGAGGATTGGGACTCCACTTCCTCAAAAGGGAAAGGGATTGTATAGCGATATTGAGAGGTGTTCTGAGCAAGGTCCCGGGAATTCCCGGAAGAGCCTGTGCATGTTATATTTCCCCAAAAACTAAAGGAGTTTTTTATTCAAATTCTGGTGGAAACATACAATGGATGAAACCATATGCACTTGTTTTAAAAGGAAAAAGTGAAAATAAAGTAATATTGAAAATAGATGAAAGGAAGGTTGAATTTTTGGATGGGAGATCTATATGGGATTTAGATGTATGTGAAACTTTCAATGTGTTGGGGAAAAAGTTCAAACAACATATCCTATTGAGTATCGGGAATGCAAACAGTGTTAATGAATGTTTATCAAACAATAAACACGGATTCTTTGGGAGGGGAGGCTTGGGTTACTTATTAAGAGAAAAAAACGTGAAAGCGCTCGTGATCGAAACAAACAACGGATTCAGCACAAAACCAACCGAAAAATATTACGAGATTTACAAACTTCTCATTAAAAAATTAAAAGAAAATAAAATAATAAACGAGTTATCGGAGAGCGGAACCGTGGGCATGCTTCTCAAAGAACTCGGGGCTAGAGGATTGTTGCCTGTTGCAATAAACTATAAGAAATATTTAAGTGAATGGTTCAAACACAAAAAAATCAACCGGGGGTGTTTGGGCTGTCCGATTCAATGTAAAAAGAACTTTGAATTCTGGGGTGGTTTGATTTCGTTTTATTTTCAGGGAATGCGGGATCTGATTGAGATCGAAAATTCATACAAGGAATACAATCAATTAGGTATCGATACAGTTTCCGACGATAATGTCCATGTTATTGACAATCATAACAAAATTGCCATGTTGTCGCTGGCAACAAGTAATCGGGGCGACGTTAACCAGCTAATCTTAACCAGACTATTTAGAGAAAATATGAAAATGGAGAACATAGACGCCGTAAATTACATAATTTCCGTCCAAAATGAGATCGCGGTATTGGACAGTCTGGTTACATGTGGGTTTACCTTATATGCGTGGGATTTGCATGATTATTCCAAAATTCTGGAATCTTTGGGTTATTCATTTACTGAAGCTGAATTGAGCAAATTTGGAGAAAAAATCTACAAGGAAGAGATAGAATTGAATAAAAAACTTGGATTTAAATACAAAATTGGAGCCTGTAAGGAACATATCATGGAAGAATATTTTAAGAAAAGAGGAATCTCAATGTGATTATAAAAATCAATGGAATTGGACGTAAGACATCTTGATTTTTTAAGAAACAATAAAAACTAAAAATAAAGAAAATAAATGGAAAACCCCTACGGGGATTTCCGTTACTCGAACTCATTGTCGAAGTAGTCACCACCCTTTCCCTTGTCCTCACTGGTTTTCTTTGCGGCGATGACATCATCTATCCTCAATATCATTTCTGCAGCTTCCGCAGCACTTTTTATCGCTTGTGTCTTTACTTTGAGAGGTTCTATGACTCCAACTTTCTCCATGTCTGTGACCTCATTATTCATGACATCGACACCAGCCGAAATCTCTCCTTTTTCATGTCTGGCTCTGAGTTCAACCAGAGTGTCTATTGGATCCATTCCTGCATTCTCTGCAAGTGTCTTCGGTATCACCTCGAGACCATTCGCGAAAGCCATTATTGCGAGCTGCTCTCTTCCGCCAACACTCTCGCCGTATTTTCTGAGCTCCTTGGCAACTTCGGACTCAGCCGCTCCTCCCCCAGGCACAACCTTTCCGCTTTCAAGCGCTGAGGCCACGGCTCCGAGGGCGTCCTCAACAGCCCTGTAAACCTCCTCCACGACGTGCTCTGTACCTCCTCTCACGAGTATCGTTACTGACTTCGGATCCTTGCAGTCCCTCACGAATATCATGGCCTCTCCTGCAATCTTTTTCTCCTCTACAAGCCCCGCATAACCCAGATCATCCTCGGTGAGGTCGTCGAGGCTTGTCACTATCTTTGCACCGGTTGCCCTTGCAAGAGCTTCCATATCTGATTTCTTAACCCTTCTCACCGCAAGTATTCCCTTCTTTGTTAGGAAATGCTGAGCGAGGTCATCTATGCCTTTCTGGCAGAAGACCACGTTTGCACCTGTAGCTGCTATTCTTTCTACCGTCTCCCGTATCATCTTTTCTTCCTGCTCTATAAACGCCTGCAATTGGTCGGGAGCTGTTATCCTTATCTGGGCATCAGTTTCGGGCCCCTTAACTTCAAAGGCGGCATCTATTAAGGCTATCTTGGCGTCCTTCACCTTGGTTGGCATAGCCGGGTGTACTTTTTCTTTATCAAGCACGATACCTTTTATTAACTCCGATTCCGATGTGGAAGCACCCTCCTTCTTTTCGAGCTTTATTCTGTCAAGATCAACCACAACCTTACCTTCGGATTCTTCAGCAACGGTGGCAACGGCTTCAACAACCAAATCGGCAAGGTTCTCCCTGGCTACTTCGGCATTTTTTCCTGTCATTGCGGTCATTGCTATCTTCTTCAACATATCGACATCTTTTAGTGTTACGGATTTACCCATTTTGTCTAGTATCTCCAGAGCTTTGTCTTTAGCCATTCGGTATCCTCTAGCTATTACTGTCGGGTGGATGTTCTGATCGAGCAACTGTTCAGCTTCCCTAAGAATTTCACCCGCGATAACAACAGCGGTTGTGGTTCCATCTCCCACTTCCTCGTTCTGGGCCTTGGCCACTTCGACCAGCATTTTAGCGGCTGGATGTTCTATTTCCATCTCCTCAAGAATTGTAACACCGTCGTTGGTTATCACGATATCTCCGAGGCTGTCCACCAGCATTTTGTCCATACCCTTCGGGCCGAGAGTGGTTTTCACAGTCTCAGCGAGCGCTATGGCAGCCGCTATGTTGCTTTTTTGCGCGGTTTTACCCGTCTGTCTTATAACATTCTCAGGCAGTATCAACACCGGCTGAAGCTGCCCTACCATGTACATCACCTCCCGGTTGTGTTTTCAATTTTAATTTTTATGTTCATGTCGGTATACAAGAATAAGCTGAGAAACTTTAAATACTTTATGTTCATGTCGGTATACAAAAAACAGTCAAACTTATATTAATGTTAGTAACTCAATTTACTCATGAAAAATAAAAATGAAATGTTCCTGAGGGGTTGAGTATGGAGCGTGGTTTGGAACAAAGAGAGGGTATAACGTCCCCCCACGAACACAATTACGAAGGGTCTCAAAACTGCGTGTTCTGCCAGATAGTTGCCGGAAAGGCCCCGGCCATGATCATCGATGAGAACAGCAGCTTTATTGCAGCACTTGACATAAATCCGAGAGCGGAGGGGCATGTGGTGGTTTTCAGCAAGCGTCACTTCCGTTATTTTGAAGAAATGGACATAAACGAGATGGCGGAGTACGCGCAGTTCATAAAGGCGATAATCAGAAAAATGAGGAGGAAGCTTGCAATAACGGGCTATACCATCCTCAGCCAGAATGGATTTTCCAGTGGACAAACAGCGGGACATTTTGTAACACACATTATTCCGACTTATGCCAAAAAAACGCAAAATTATTGACCTACTATCGACAGTCCCGGTTCTTGATGTAGCTCCCGCATTGATGGGCGTGATCTGCAACACTTTAAGAGAATAAAAAACTACTCTTGGGGGATTAAACGGCATGGGGACAAAGGAATCTTCAGAGTCTCAGAGGGAAAGAGAGGAGGACAGGGAGCATGTTCTGATTATCGATCTTGAGGAAACCCTTGTTAGCGATGGTAACCCTGTGGAAGACGCCGTCAAGTTCCTTGAGAGGGTTAGAAGCCAGTTTGTCACGGTTCTTCTCAGCAACCACACGGAAGCGAGGATAAGGGAGATACTGAGCATGCATCTACTGTTCCCTTATTTTGATCTTGTGGTCAGCGCAACCGACTATGACATGAAAAAACCCGACCCCAGAATAATAGGGGTGATAAGAGCTCTGCTGCACGACAGGTTCGGCAAAGATTTCCCCCGCGAGAATTTCTGGATCGTGGGAGACAGACCGGATAAAGATGTTCTCCTTGGAAGGAAGGCCGGGATAAAAACCATAAGGGTCAGGCGCGGAAGGTATGCCGATATGGATGCGGAATTCGAGGAGGAGAGAGCCGATTACGAAGTCTCAAGCCTGACCGAAGCGCTGGAAATACTCACGGGCAGCATTTCCCCTGCTAGGAAAAGGAGGAGGAAAAGCAGGGCCACAACAACTGATATCGGGAAGAAAGAGGAAAAGCACGGTAGAGAGAAGAGAAGCAGCAGACGGGGGAGAAAGAAAAAAGAATAAAAGATAAATGACTTTATTGAGAGAACATGGATCCAAACATCTTAATATCGGATCAGGCGCTTTTTGCCATAGCTTTATTGACTGGAGTGGTTGGAGCGCTTTACGATCTAAAAACAACGGAAATTCCCGATTACGTACCGTTCTTCGGATTTTTGGCGGCTTTGATCATTTATATTGCTCGGGGTATTGCCGGTTACGGGTGGGGGGATGTTTTTATAGCGCTTTCCACCGCTGTAATTTTTCTTGCTTTCGGTTATGTACTCTTCTATCTGGGACAGTGGGGGGAGGCTGATGTGCTGCTCCTTGCGGCCATGGGTTTCGCCGTTCCCAAACCGTTGAGTTTCTTCAACCCGAATCTGACTCAGGTTAGAGAAATATGGTTCTACCCGCTTGCGTTCCTTCTGAACAGCTTTGTGATCGGAGCAGCCTACTCCATAGCCTTTGCTGTGGTTTATGCTCTGGTGTTCGGGGAGGAGAGGAAAAAACTTCTCCTGAAGTGCTTTGAGGGGATGAAGGTCAAAACCGCAATATCGTCCATACCCCTGCTGATGGGGACGGTAGCGTACTTTGTCATCAGGAAATATGATATCTCTCTTGCTGGGAGCATGTTTGTGGAGAGCTGCAAGTATTCTGCAATGATGTTCGCCATATTCCTGCTCTTCAACTTTGCGAAGTATGTCGATAGAGAGGTGTTCATGCGCTACATCCCGGTGGAGAACCTTAGGGAGGGTGATGTGCTTGCTGAGAACATCGTGGCGGGCAGGAGAAAATTCAGCTCAAAACTCTTTGTTGGCCTCACAAAAAAAGATGTGGACACGATAAAGAGAGCATGGAAAGCTGGAAGGCTCAAGTCAGCAAGGGAGAATATGATAAGAATCAAGGAAGGTGTGAGGTATGCCCCGACCTTTCCGCTCACCCTTCTCTTTACAGCGAAATACGGGTTCATACTCTTTCATCTACTCTGAGCTGTTCGCTCCGGCGCTATCGCCTTTATCCGTCCTGCCCTTTCTCTTCCTTGCCGGCATTTTTCTCCTTCCTTTTCCACTCTGCTTGAGGTAGAGCGCATATCTTTTCAGCGTATAGGTTAGAGGGTTTCTTATGCTCTCACACAGGCTGTCCTTCTCGCATATTTTGAGATCAGGATAGTAATCCGCATTGTTGCAGTTGGGGGGGATGTATGCTGTGGGTTTCTTGAAAGCGTACTTTAGCTGGCTTCTTATGTAGGACTCTCGCAGGGGTTCTTTATTTCTGGAGTTCCACTCCCACACAGCCTTTTCAATCTCCTCCGAGCTCCACCTCATGAGCTTCAGGAAGTTTATCAGAATGAAGAGGAACCTCTTTCTTCCGTCTTCCAATCCTTGAAGACCCTTCTTTATGCAGGGAGGGAAGAATGTTGCATCCACCCTCCCCTTAACGTACTTCTCAACGCTGACCTCACTGAATCCCCTGGCAATGCCGCACTCCTCGGCTATAGGCTTTGTGTGTTGCAAAGCATACCTTCCCGCAAAGTCGAGCGCTTCATAAACCAAATTCTCAGCTTCTCCCTCTTTCCATGAGGTTAAGAAACCCGCACGCACCTTCACGTTCTCGATCTTAGCCATCTCGGGGTCAAAAGAAGACAGCTCCTCCGGACTTATGGGGAGGCTAACAAGCCACGTTTTCTCGTTCAGAGAGAGCGGAGCTCTGAAAAGGTGTCTCACCGACCAGTTCTCCTCTATCTCCATTATGTCGTAAGGGTTCATATCGCCCTCCTCTGTAACGATCTTTTCATAGATCTCGGGATGTCTTCTAACAAGAACCTCGGCAAGCCTCTCCTTTATGAGATGCTTGAGGTATCTTGCTATGTTCTGGAGAAGTTCGGGGTAAAGTTCCTCGATTGGTTTGCCCTCCACCTCTCTCGGCATGGACTCAAATGGCACGGCCACATGAAAACCCCTGCTCCCGGAAAATTTCACGAAAACATTTTTAATTCCGTGAGCTCTGAGAGCTCTTATCAGCATCTCGGCCGCACACTTAGCATAAACGTAACCTTCGTTGCAGTCTATATCCAGTATGAGATCCCAGCCCGAACGTAAAGCCGAAAGCTCGTCCTGTTTGAGGCCTTCCGAAAGCTTCAACGGATCGTGCCATCTTTCCACAGACATGTGAAATGATGTCGCCCCATTCAGAATCATGGTTTTGAGGTCTCCGGGCATGCTGAGCATATCGGGCCTCTTACCGTATTTCCCGTCATAGACAGGCACGAATTCCCTCCCCCTTGCAACCCTGAATATGAAATCCATGACATCCTCTCTGGCATAATAGTTTCTTATTTCGGCAGGGGAGGGTCTCTCAACCTTGGGTAGCTGCATAACGAATCCTGCATTTCTGGAACTTTTAATATGTTTGTTAACAACCCAATCCCAGCACAGTTGTTGGGGTTATCTCATGAACGATGCTCCTCACGGGATTGACATGCCGAAAAGCAATGACCCGGCTGATATGAGCGAGTTTGAAAGGAAACATGCCGTAAACTTTTGAGATTGCGGAGTTTGACGGGAAAACACAACAGAGCTGTTTTGAGGGTGGAGGTTGGAAAACACCATCGCTTGCTTTTCCGTTAGGCATGGGGTGGTGGTGAGAGCAAAAAGGAAAGCCATCTTGCGAGAGCGAGATGAGATCTCCACGGCATGTGGATGAGCGGGAGAACGAACGTCCAATTGCCATGTTCTCGTACACACTCAAGACCACACCATCAGTAAATCTTGTAAGCGTGCTTACAGGGCTTGCCGTCCCAGCTGCATTTCTTTTTACAGCACTCCAGGTGAACTAACCAGCCGTGATGTTTGCAGAGAACGTGTCTGTGGTATGGGAGGCTTATTTTCTTACCGCAGATAGCGCACCTGGCCATTTTCCACACCCTTCATTAAACCATGATCCTAAAACACAATTATGCATGTCTCCCAATATAAAGGTTTTGGTAGGCTTTTTTATTCGAACCTCATTGAGTTTTCCGAACAACTTTTATTAATTATCAGTCCCAGATAACATTTTACCAGTAGCGCTTTAATGATCGCCTATGCACGAGTGGGCTATCGCCAACGGTATTGTCAGAACTGCGATAGATTTTGCGGAAAAACACGACGGAAGAAAAGTGGTCAAAATAAGGATAGTTCTGGGGGAGCTCCAGCAGGTTAAGCAAAGCGTGCTTGAATATCTCATCAACGAGATAAGGAAAGGTACCGTTGCGGAAGATGCCGAGCTGGAGTTTGTTGTTGAAGAGGCGGTGTTTCGGTGCAGGAAATGCGGATTCGAATGGAAATTCGGGGATGTGAAGGACAGCCTGAACGATAGGATGAAGGAGGATGTTCACTTCATACCTGAAATTGTTCACGCTTTTGTTGAATGTCCGAACTGCGGGAGTAGGGATTTTGAGATCGTGAAGGGCAGAGGAGTATACATCGAGAGTATGGAGATAAAGTGATCGGGATGCTGGATCCAAGAGCGGAAGCTATCGAGGACATGTTCAAAAACATCGGGAGGATCATCGCTGTTGTGAGCGGAAAGGGTGGTGTTGGAAAATCCCTCATATCTGTGGGTGTCGCACTCCTCACGTCCAAAAGGGGCTATTCCACTGGTTTGCTTGATCTCGACTTTCACGGAGCAAGCGATCACATCATCCTCGGCTTTCATCCCGATGACTTTCCCGAAGAGGAGAACGGCGTTGTCCCGCCGGAAGTGCACGGTATAAAGTTCATGAGCATCCTGCATTATTCGGAGGACAGACCGTTGCCCCTCAGGGGAAAAGAGATAAGCAACGCGCTGATAGAGCTTCTGGCAATAACCCGCTGGGACGAGCTTGACTTTCTGGTCATCGACATGCCTCCGGGGATGGGCGATGAAATTCTTGATCTCATGAGGTTTTTGAGAAGCGCGGAGTTCATGGTGGTTACCACACCTTCCAAGCTGAGCCTGAATGTTGTGAGAAAGCTGCTTGAGTTCTTGGAGGAACAGAACGCAAATGTGGCCGGTGTGATTGAAAACATGAAGCTGAACGATGATAGACATGTGGAAACGCTCGCACGCGAGCTTGATATTCCTTACCTAGGTGCCATACCTTTCTACAAAGATCTTGAAAGTAAAATCAGCAACCTCGGGGATTTCATTGAGAGCGACTTCATGAGAAAGCTGGAAGAAATTGTGGATGTGGTTGTTAAAGGCAACCTTTCATTATGACTTTTTCAACCGTATCATGGCTTCGTAAATCTTTCCGGTCTTTATGCTTCTGTGCTTTGTGCACCATCTTCTGTTAAGCAGATATATTCTCTTCACTTCAAAACCAGCTTCACATGCCATTTGAGCTGTTCGGAAACAACAGTCATATGCTCTGCCTTCAATGCACGCATCACCCACCACAATGTATGCTTCCCCTCCACTCTTGAGGCACCTCCACGCTTCAGCCAGGAATCTTCTCATGTCCTCAAAGTAAGCGCTAACCAGCTTTTCGGTTTCTTTTGATTTTTCAGAGATGTCTTGCTTTGCGCTTCCAAAAAATCTGTACGCAACTTCGGTTGTTTCTCCAAGCATGCAAAATCTTTCTATGCCGTAAACCTTCATGTATTCCTCCTTCTTCAGGTAGGGCGGAGAGGTTATGATGAGATCGAAAGCGCAGTCCACAAAACAAAGCCGTCTGGCATCCCCCTGCAGAACGCTGGCTGTGCATGTCCTCTCTTTCCAGAAAGCAGCAACATCATTAATCATGGCTCTGCACTCCTTCATGAACTCTTCAAGCACTGATGGTTTTGTGATTTTTCTGGTTCTGAAAAATATTCCGTCTCTCATTACAGATGAACTTTCATAAGCTGCCGTTGCCAGTGCAAGCCTGAAGAACAGAGCCTCCCCGCCTCTTCCGCACACGGATTCTATGGACTTTTTTATTTTCAGAATTTCTTCCAGCTTTCTTGCGGAAAAAGCCCGTTTCAGGAGGGGGTTTGCCAGCATTTCTTCAACATTTTCGGGAGGAATTTCAACCTTTCTGAACTCCTCCATTATACTTTTCAGGAGAGAGAGCATTCTGACGGGGTCAAACCTCATCGTTTTAGTTCTGCTCACGAGAGCCATCATTTTGCTTGCCTCCACACCAACACTCTCAATTTCATGCTCGATGCACGCAAGCAAGGTTGTCCCGCTCCCGCAGAAAGGGTCAAGGACTCTCATCGAGCTCTCACGCCTGGATCTGGCGAGCAAAACGCTCTCAACAAGTTGTTTGGAGAACCCCTCCTTGTAGGGAAACCATCTGTAAACAGCAAGGTTTCTATTTCCTCCCCATCCCGCAAATCTTCCCAGATGGTAAGCTTCAACCACCCTTTTTTTCAGCCTCTCAACATCCATCCCTACCACAGAACTCTCCTTATTTCTCCGACCGTCGGAAATTCGAGGATCTCATCCTCCAAACATGCATAAAGCTTGAAGCGATCTATCCCGATTCTTCTGAGAATTGGGGAGAGAAGCTCGCTATCCGGCATGGAAATTATGTCAGTACCCATAAAGATCGGGGAAAAAGCCGGCAGGACGATAATCGTGGTGTTTTTGTGCTTTCCCACAAGAAAGCATCGTGTTCTTGCAACAGCACCGACATCATCCTTTATGACGAGTGCCGGATGCTCATGTCCCATCAGCAGAAGAGGCTTTGAAAGTTCTCCAAGCACATCCTTGTCGCCGTGAATGACCATAAAGCTGGAACCATCATAGCACGATTCCTCAAACACAACTCTATTGTGGCGCTTTAGAGCAACCTTGAGGTAGTTGTCGTGGTTTCCCCTCACAACCACCACTTTCTCAAACCTTTCAAGCACGAACTCCATGAACGCGTGCACATCCCTCCATTCAAATCTGTGCATCTCGCTGAACTCGTGCTTCAGGTCTCCCGCGATTATCAGCGTCTCAATTCCCTTCCACCTCCTCAATATTCTGTTGAGGAGTTCCTTTGCATCCTCCAACATGACCCTCGGCATGAAGAGCCCGGAAGAAGCCATCACACCCTCAAAGCCGAGATGAACATCAGCTATGATTAGATTGCGCTTGTTCACCACCACACCCCCTTCAGGAAGAAGAACAATCTCATTGCTCTCAGCGTTGATTTTCACAAAGGGTCTTGGTTCATTCCCGCACTTACACTTTTTTGCCATGTCTTCTTCTGTGGTGGGAGGCTCCATTACTGCTCACGCTCCCTCAACTCCAAGCCTTTTCATAAGCTGGTGGTGGAACAGCTTTATCAACTCCCTCCTGTCTTCCATGAGAACAGCGTCAGTGGAGCCAAGCACGACAAGGTTAAGCGCAAAAGGAGATGGGAGCTCCACACTGTCCTTTATCACGAACCTCTTCCTGCCGCTTTCTATCTCCTTCAGGAATTGCCTTGCCGTGTGTATGTCCATGGCATCCTCCATAATTTCCCTGTATGTCTCCTTAAGAAGCGGAAAGTTTGGATCGATTCTCTTTATGAGCCTCAGAAGCATTTCAGCATTTATCTGCTGTCTGGCAACGCTTTTCTCGCGCTTCCCGTACCTTCTGAGAATTAAAAAGCCCCTCGCTGCCACGTGTCTGAACCTTCTCTTCAGCATCTCCGTACCGTCAAGAGCGTTTCTGAGCATTTCCTCAATGTTCTCGGACGTAACGAGCTGGGTGACAAGGTGAACATCAACCCTGACGCTTCTCGGCAGCACGAGCACGAAGCCGTTGTCGTTCAGCATTATCCTCACATTGCACCTCTTATAGCGGGATAGAGCATAAGCATAAGCTCTGCTGAGAGCTTCATTGGCTCTTCTCCCCACAAGCGTGTGAAATATTATGTTCTGCCTTCCTAACTCATCCATGTAATTCTCAACCAGAATCTCGGCGTGGGTTGGAACAAAGAGATAATCGTACTGCTCCTTGAAGTAGCGGTAGATGGCTTCAGCGGTAGTTCTGTTCACGCGATATTCTTCCATGAGGTGTCTGATGATGTAATTCTTGTCGGTATTACTTTCCAGAAGACATCTCATCTCAAATCTGAATTTCCCTATCTCCTGGGCAAGCTCGTAGCTCAGCGGAAGCTGCTCGGAAAACCATGACGGTACTGTGGGCTTTGCATCCTCCACAAGTTTCACATAACCTTTATTACCCCTTGAGTAGAGGAACTCATAAACCCTTCCGCCAAGCACAAATCTGTCTCCCTTGGTCAGCCTCTCAAGAAACTCCTCCTCCACCACCCCTATGAACGTCTTCTTGTCAGCGCTGTAGATTTTCGCATAACTCTCTTCAGGTATGATGCCGACGTTGAGATAATAGATGGGTCTTATCATCCTCCCCCTTCTACCAAACTCCTGCGTTTTCTCATCAAACCAGAGCTTTGCATAGACATTCCTTTCCTCCAGTTCCACGTATTCGCCGTTGAGGTAGCGCAACACTCTGATGTAGTCCTCCCAGCTTAGCTCATGGAATGTGTAACTCCTTTTGATTATCCTGAAGGCCTCCCCGACATCCCATCTCTTCTCTATGCTCATGCCGACCAGATGCTGGCACAGCACATCGAGAGTGTTTTTCGGTATATGAATCCTGTCAAGTTTCCTTTCCCTTATGTTCTTCGCCATAACAACACACTCGACGAGATCATCCCTGTCCAGAACGATTATCTTCCCTTTAGCAACATCCTCGAGCCTGTGCCCACTCCTCCCGATGCGCTGAATCGCCCTTGTAACTGACTTCGGACTTCCTATAATCACAACGAGGTCTATGTATCCTATGTCTATTCCCAGCTCAAGGGAAGTGGAGGAGACAACACACTTTAGTTTGCCCTCCTTCAGCTTCCTTTCAACATCAAGCCTTATTTCTCTTGAAAGGGAGCTGTGGTGGGCTTCCACAACCTCAGCATATTTGTCCTTGAATTTTGTTTTGAGGTGATGCACCACCCTTTCGGTTCCCGAACGTGTGTTTGTAAATATGAGTGTGGTGCGGTGAGATGCTATTAGCTTGTCAAGCAGTTCATAGAGTTTATTGTGCATCACTTCAGTTGGCGTGTAAATGAGATCCTTAACCGGGGAGAGAACCTCCGCATCTATCTTCTTTTCAAACGAGACATCTATTATCTTACATGGCCTTGTATTGCCGTCATCATCGTAGCCCACAAGAAATTTTGCCACCTCTTCCAGCGGGTGAATTGTTGCTGAGAGGCCAATTCTCACAAAACTCCTACCGGCCTTTGCTTCGAGCCTTTCTAAAGCCAGAGAAAGTAACGATCCTCTCTTGTTCTCGGCTATGCTGTGCACCTCATCCACGATGATGTATCTTGTTTGAGCCATCAGCTGCGAAAATTTTGGTGAAGATAATGCTATGGTAAAGCTCTCAGGAGTTGTTATGAGTACGTGCGGGGGTTTTCTCAACTGTCTTGCTTTCTCGCTTGAGGTTGTGTCTCCCGTTCTCTTTGCAACCCTTATTTCCTGCAGCTTCACACCACTCTTCCCCGCAAGCTCGTAAATTTCAGACAGCGGAATATGCAAATTTCTCTCCACATCGTTACTCAGAGCTCTGAGGGGAGATATGTAAATGCAGTAGATTTTATCCTCCAGCATTTTATTTCTCGCAAGAACGACAAGCTCGTTTATTATGGAGAGAAATGCAGCAAGCGTTTTCCCGCTTCCTGTCGGGCTCGATACGAGCACGTTGTTCTGCTTGTGAATCTCCATTATGGCGTAACGTTGCGGTGGAGAGAAGTCCTTGAAACGGGAGAAGAACCAATTCTTAACCAGAGGGTCGAGTATGCTCTCTATTTCTTCCCTGCTGTACGGCTTTTCTATCCTGACGATTCTTCTGGCTGGATCTTCACTATACTGAACAGAATTCATGTATTAAATTTTCAGGATGAGTTTTAAAATGGTTTACACAATGTAAGTTAAATTTTCAATCGAAGCGACAAGCTCAATCTCCACGCTTTAGTCAAAATTTCCCATAATAAAGCGGTGTTTTAATATTATTCTGTACGAAGGAGAGTATCTCTATAAATTTTGTTTCTAATGTATGATTCCATCTCAGAAACTGGTTCTGCAACATCTATTATTTTTGTTCTATGTTTTTTTAACATCTTTTTTATTTCTTTTGCGTGTGATTTGCCAACTATTACCATAACCATACCCCTTGATCTGTTATTTTCTAAATATTTTTCTATTTTTGATGTCATGTATTTTTCACGTTCTTTATTAAGATTATTGATCTTCATTCTAGTATTTTCAATTTTATCTACATCATATTTTGTTAAATCAAAATATTTTTCATCTATAATATGT
>JALVWC010000009.1 GCA_027038505.1 Nanobdellati archaeon | reverse complement strand
GCATTAACCCACCAACGTTTTGACAGCTAGATCCTTCTGTCGAATTTTTCGACACAACTTCGACAGACATTCGACACAACTTCGACACAAACACAACTTTTCGACACAACATCGGTGCGATTAACGAACATAAAATTACTAAAAAAATACTGATATATCTTATAGTTCATCGGGTGATCTCCACACTTTTAATGAACTCGTAGAGCTCTCTCGCCTTCTTGTTCTTCTCGAAGTGCTCCCGTATTGGTTTGATCAACCTCTCCAAATAATTTGCCACGGCCATCTTCAAGTCAAGAGGGTGAAGTTTACCCTCACTGTAATCCTTTTCCACCTCTTCGTATGACCCGTAAATAACATCTCCGCCGTACTTTGAAGACCTTTCAACCTTAAAATCGCTGAAAGCTCTGAAAATTATGTGCTTCACGTAATCCAGTATTGGATTATCCTCCACGACTCCCGCAGGACAATAAGCCTTCTTAAGCTTCCTCACAATTTCTTCATAGCTGTCGTGAACGAAGATGGCAGAATCCGGTTTACTCTTGCTCATTTTTGAGGAAATTTCCTTGTCTATTTTTTCATTCTCGTCAAACCCACCGGAATTTTTCGGGCCTTGCAGGCCCATAAGCATGTGGTGGCTCACTATTACGGGCTTCTTCCACTTCAGCTTATCCGCGATCTCTCTCGCCAGCATGTTAACCTTTCTCTGATCAAGTCCGAGCTGGCAGACATCCACCTCCAGCTGGAATATATCGGAGCACTGCATTGACGGATAGAACAGGAATGCAGTCGGGTTGCTGAGCTTTCCCACTCTCCCCGCTATTGTCAGGGCTCTTAAACCCCTCTGAATTGTGTGGTTCTTTGCTACCAGTATGACCTTCTTCCAGTACTCGGGATCATCGAAGAACTCTTTGTGCCAGATAACTTCAACCTTACTCATATCAACTCCTGCAGCTTTCCACACCTCCACAAAATACTCGCCACACCTCCTTATTTTTTCAAGATCCCCTCCAAGTTTGTTGTTTATCCATGCAAATGTGTCAGCGAGTAAAAGTTTGAAATGCACGCCAGCTTTCATGAGATCTCTGAGCAGTAGGGGCCTGAACACCCCTAGTGGTAGATGCGCGATCCCACTCGGCTCAAAGCCATCATATGCCGTAATTTTTTCTTTCGTCTCAACAAGCTCTCTAAGCTCAGCTTTGGTTACTATCTCTTCCCCCACCTTGGCTATCAGCTCAAACCTCGTTTCGACATCCATGGAGTAGGGTTAAGTAATTTTACCATTTAAATTTGTTTTCATGATCGAGATAGATGGGAGTGTGGGGGAAGGTGGGGGCCAGATAGTGAGGGCAAGCGTGGCTTACTCATGCCTCACGGGCAAGCCCGTGAGAATATTCAATATCCGCGCCAAAAGACGGAACCCCGGACTGAGAAGACAGCACGCAACGGCAATAAAGATTCTTTCAAAAATCTTCGACGCAGATGTAAAGGGCTGCGAGGTTGGCAGCAGGGAGCTCGTCTTTACACCAGCCGGAAAAGTAAGAAGCGGAGCTTACACTTTTGATATTGGTACTGCAGGCTCCATAACTCTTGTTCTACAGGCCATTACGTTCGCGCTGATAGGGCGTGATTCAAAGATAACTCTAACAATTAAGGGCGGCACAGACGTTCCCTTCTCTCCAGCGTTCGATTACTTCAACCACTGCTACCTCAAACTGCTCTCAGTTTTTGGATACGATGCAAGCGCCGAGGTTGTGAGAAGAGGTTACTATCCGGCAGGAGGCGGTATCGTGAAGTTCACGTTTAACGGACATGAACCAAAGCAGATGGTGCTGGATGAATGTGAAGAAAGTCTCACAAGCGTGAACATATTCGCCTCCGCATCTGCTGGTTTAAAGGCGGCCAGAGTTTGTGAAAGGATGGTCGCTCGTGCAGCAAATCTGATACATAGGGAGCTGAAGGGTATTGCGGTGAGCACGCACATACACTACTCCGATTCCCTGTCCCCAGGAGCAGCTCTCTGCATAGTTGGCAGTGCATTACCTTCAAAAATCATCGGTGCCGATGAACTGGGAAGAAAAGGAACAACTTCGGAGAAGGTCGCTGAACTATGCGTGGCCAAATTCCTTGAGGAGTGCAGCTCCGGATGCGTAGATTCTCATCTTGCTGACCATCTCATTCCTTTCCTTGCGGTGTGTGGTGGTGTTATAAAAACATCCAGAATAACCACACACACATCTACTATGATCTGGCTTGCGAAACGATTCCTCGGCGTGGAATTCGAAGTGAACAAAGGAAAGGTTGTGGTCTTACACTAAAAAAACATTATTATATTCCCTCTTCCAAACATAGCAACATGTCAATAATGAAAAGAAAAAACTGTTTACTCACTTTAATCTTCCCGATAACTTTGATAGTATTAATAATACTGTTTTCCCATACATCTTTTAGTGACAAACCAAAAAACTCCGAACTTTTTGAACTACAAGAAGCCATTAGGAATAACCCTAAAATCATCGGTATTAAAGATCTACCAGCTTTTATTCAGGAAATGAGACATAGAGGCATAGATCTTTCCGGGAAAAATATAAACAGTGTCAAAGTTCCATTAATCATATACTTCACAAAAAAAGCCAATCCTGCATTGATTAAGCGACTTTTGAGACTTGGCGTCAAAATTACCTCCTTGTCGCCTTCTAAACGTGTGGCCGTGGTGAGGGCATCTCTAACAACACTCCAGGTATTGGAAAAAATGCCCGGGATTAAAATTGTCGAGTTGCCAAGAGCTTACAGAATATCTAATATTCAATCTGTGTCTCTCATCAGAGCAGATGAAGTATGGAATGTCAGGGTGGGAAATGCAAACATTACCGGAAAAGGCGTTACTGTGTGTGTTATTGATACTGGTATTGACTACACTTATCCCGAGTTTGGAAATTGTTCCACAGTTTATAAACCAGCTAACAAAAGCGTGAGGGTCATTAACTATTTTCTCAATATTACCAGCCCTACAGCAGAGAACATAACGATATCCATACCTAACTTCACAGTATATTCTGTCCATCTCCTCCGATACGCGGTTTACCCTGGAGATTATCTACGATTTTACAATAACAATGGCGTTCTGATTAAAACAATAGCTAATGGCAGTGCGGACTACGATGTATGGACGAACCCCACAACTGCCCATAATGTCACTGTGGAGATTAACTTTACGAATCCCAACTCCTTCCTGATCATAGATATGGTCGCAAACGGAACGATGGTTCCTGAGAATCTCTCCGTGTGCAAGAAGTTCGTAGGTGGTTATGATTTTGTGAATAATGACTCAATCCCGAAAGACGATGTTTATCACGGTACTGCGGTTGCGGCCATCATAGGGGCGAACTCATCAACATTCAAGGGCGTTGCACCGGGGGTGCGTTTTGCCATTCTAAAAGCCTGCGATAAACACGGATTATGTTATGACGATACAGTACTGAGCAGTATTTATTGGTGCATAAATAATAGCAAGAAATACAATATTTCAATCATATCTATGAGTTTGGGCGACAACACAACTTATAACACTTCTTGTGATGATTATGAACCCATTTTTTCAGATGCGATTCATAGTGCAATTAAAAAAAACATAACTGTCGTAATTGCGAGCGGAAATGGATATGATCGGTACGGGATCTCCTCACCGGCATGCATTTCCGGAGTAATTCCCGTCGGAGCAACAACCAATAACGACACCATAGCTAACTTCTCCAACAGGGGTCCAACGTTTGATTATTTTGTTCTGGCTCCGGGGGTCAACATATATGTGCCGGAACTGTTGGGAAGATATGGTTATGTTAACGGTACTTCTTTTTCGGCACCGCACGTCAGCGGAGTGGTCGCCCTGATGCAGCAGTTCTACAAAACGATTTACGGTAGACTTCCACTTCCGTCTTTAATCGCTGAAAAGTTGGTTTCAACCGGGGTTAAGATTTTTGATAACGCTACTGGCGCCGAATACCCGAGGGTGGATGCGTATGCTGCCGTTCTCTCCCTCGATCCAACTCCCCCGGAGATCTCCATAATTTCTCCTCAAACTTCAGGGCTCATCATCAACAAAACGTCTTTGAATGTCACCGCTTCGATTGTGGATAATTTTGCTTTGAAGAATGCGAGCGTACTTTTGAAGTATGATGGTGCGCAAAAATGGAATGCAGTTTTCAATAAAACTTATGCTGGAAATGTGAGAAACGACACGATAACGGCGGACGTTAACTTCCCACAGGACGGGTTCTACACGTTGAAATTCGAAGCTTGTGACTACACGTCATGCAACAACTCCACAACCATATTCGTGGTGGTCGATACAACACCGCCTTCTCTCTCAATAAATCTAACAAACGGCACGACCTACAAAAACTCTTCGTTACCGGTGTATGTGAGATGCACAGACCTCACACCAATCACCGATATGAAAATCTGCATAAATCAATCGTGCATCAATGCCACCTGTGCAAATGGCGGGGCAAGAATCCTTCTTCAGAATCTCACCGACGGGTGGCATTCGATCTACGTTAGAGCAAGGGACACCGCAGGAAACGATGGCACCAGCCCAACATATTTCATTAAAGTGATGGAAAACCCAAAGCTTGAATTGAAACTCCCCAAGAAAAACGGAACCATTCTGAACCGGAGCTGGATGAATTTCAGCGTGGAGATAAGGGATAACTCAAATCTCTCAGCGGTGTGGGTTGAGATAAACTCCACAATTCAGAATATAACCTTCATACAAAATCTTACACGCACGAACATACTTTACAATGTCTCTTTGGCTGAAGGAGAAAACAACTTGACCATATGCGTGAACGACACGTATGGTCTAACCACGTGTTCTGCGGTATTGATTGGAGTTGATACAACACCACCGATCATCGTTGTTAACGGTTTTGATCGAGAAAATATAACGACCAGTGGAACCCTCAAACTTAACGTTTCCGTTGAAGATACGCCCTTCAACAATTTCAGCTGTGGTCTAAAGCTGCAAAAGAACTATAATACGCTGTGGTATCCTGTTGTGAATGAGAGCATACGGCCTTTTCTGTCCAACAATGATAAAACTTTTACAAATCTATCCATTATAAAAACACTTCCCGATGGTATGTATAAACTTGACATTAACTGCACCGACGAAGCTGGATTGAAAACGACGTTCTCAAGGATATTTTATGTCGATACGAGACCACCTTCTTTCAGATTTCTGACTAATCCCACTACAAACACGATCGGAAACACAATATACACAAACGTTTCAATTCTTAACATCACATTCACTTTCGGGGATGCGGGTACGGGAATAAAGAGTCTGATAATTGAAAATATGAGTGCGAACGCCACAACAACACTATTAAATTTAACCAATGCCGACTTCCGTAACATTACTCAAAAAAACATCACGACAAGTATTATTTTTAACAGGAACTCTTCAGAACAAACGTTTAAAATAAAAGTTGAAGATTTTGCCAACCACACAATTGAACGCAATTTAACCCTTTTTTACGACAACACTCCTCCACAAATAACGGAGTTTTATGTACCCAAAAAGGTTTACAGGGGAACAAAACTAAAAACCATAGCTATTTGCAAAGTACGCGATAACAACGGGATTTATAAATTGGAAATATCGGGAGACACATCGTCTGTAGGAAAAAAAGTAGCATACTGTTGCGCTTATGATCCCTCCCTAAACGTCAGGTGCGTTAATAGGACATTCTATGTTTACGTATCTTCATTTTCTCCGTCGCCGAAGCCCGCATTTTTAAAATCTGCGCCAACGGCAATTCGGAACATAACCAAGAGTGTACAGGGCAATAACACAATGAAGATCATCGAAAACGGCGTTATGCTCGTGGAGCTCTATGTAAGCAAAACAGGAAAAACAATTGTTGACATAACTCCTGAAGAGAGAATGAGGGCGAAAATCCCTCTTTCAAAAATGATTCTCAGAACTTCGAGAGAATCACGAATAAATGTGAATATCAGACGGGTTAACCCACACACGCTTCCGAAGGATATTGGGAATAAGTACGAGCCAATTCGGGCATTTGAGATTAACGTTAGCAACACTTCCGCTGTGAATTATATACAATTAGATATCGTGGTGGATGTGAATACGGCTGCCACTTACTCCTACAACCTCGTGGCTTTGGTCGTGGAGGAAGATGGCAGTTATTCACTCCATCCGCTGAAGTTTGTCGGTATTGAGGGGAGAGATGCGCACTTCCTGTTGAGGCTGGAGCACTTTTTGACAGTCTACATTCTCGGGAAAAGACTTGTGGAGACAGCTCGACAAGAAAGCAATTCCAGCTATTCAAGCGAGTGGAAGACCGTAGGTAAACAGAGGGGAGAGAACCAAACGTATCATCATGAAAAAGGAGCGAATAAACACAGGAGAAGTGAACTAATTATTGGTTTATTTGCACTCGTTTTGGTCGCGTTCTGTACCCTTATTCTCACAATCATTTACAGAAAACGCCACAAAGAGGAGAAACAGGATTACACTCTTTCACCCCAGCTAATGAAAAAACTGGAACTCCTCCAGCTCAGGGCAAGAGAACTTGAAGGAAGAGCAGTATCACAGGAAGAAAGGGAAAGACTTAGGGAGCTTTTGGCGGAGATCGAGACGCTCAGAAAGCGTGTCACGTAAGGTAATCGAGCAGTATCTCTCCCATCTCCTTTGTGGTTTGCGCCATCATGCTCAGACTCTCCACTATGTTGGTCATGACTAGTGCCGTTTTCTGAGCGGTGGACAGCAGAGCTCTTCTCAAGCTCTCCAACTGAACATTGAGAAACGCAATGCTCTCATCAACTATACAGTTCGCGGCATCCCTCTCATTAATAGATAATGATATGCGAACACTGTCCACAAGTTTGCCGAGTTTGAGGAGAGCATCCTGCAGCACCATGACATTCCCGGCTTTGGTTCTTTCATCAAGCAACTTGATGGAATGTCCGGCAACGCTCTCAACACAGTCCCCCATTGTTTCGAGCTTTTGTAGAAGTGAGTTGTAACCCACAACCTTCCTGAATTCTCTCAGAGTCGGGAAAGTCTCATAACCCCTCAAATTTAGCTGCCGTCTTGCAAAGAGCACCAGCTTATCAATGTCATCGTCCATTTCCGTTACGGCGCTCAGAATTCTGGTGTCCTTGCTCGCTATCCCGTCCACCAGACTGCGTATCATTGCGGAAACGAGAGAGCAGCATCTCTCAGCTATGTCTTTCATGTCTATGAGCTCAGACGCACCCACGACCGATATTTCCAAGAAATTCTCACCATCCGTTATGTTCACCCCGAATAGGATGGATTCGAGATCCTTTTTCACCCTCCTTCTTATATCCCACAACTCAAGACCCACAGCCTTTATTGTGTCGTACCCCTGCACATATTTTGCAACAATTTCCCGCACAAGCCAGCTTTCGTTCTTCTGATAGATCACTTCGCATGATTTTTTGTGGGGTGGTGTGTTTTTTCTCACTATCATGTGTTCCCTTTCCGGAAGATACTCGAGAATGAGGGAATCTCCCCGATTGATTCCATTCGCTCTGACCCAGTCCTTGGGCAACGACACTATGAGAGTGTTTTTCCCCGTTTTCTGAACCTTCCTTGTTTCTCGCTCCATGTTTTTATACCCATCCCGTATTTTTTGAATAAATAGGGATATATACCTAAAAATACACAACTCAAAAAAATTTAAAAAAGTATATGTTGAGACTCTCTATGTCCTCTTATTTCTTTTCGGTTGGTGGTAAACTATGCAGGACGTGCTTTCAAAAATTCGGGAGGCTGAGGAAAAAGCAAAGAAAATCGTAGAGGAAGCTGAAAAGAAAAGGGAAAAGATAATTTTGGACGCCAAAGAAGAGGCCGAAACACTTTTAATCAAAAAACAGGAGGAATTAAAAGCTGAGAGGGAGAAAATACTTAAAGAGTTTGAGAAGAAGCTTAAAAAGGAAAAGGAGAAGATAATAAAAAATGCAAGGAAAGAAGCAGAACTTCTCGAAAAAAAATATTTCAAAATTAAGGGAAGGGCAATGAAAAAAGCGCTTCAAGCTTTCCTTGAGACTTACATGTGATGCTCCATGCTCCGTACGGAAAGGATGTACAAGGTAACCATAGCATGCGCGAAGAAGTACATGGAGGAAGTCATAGAAACTCTTTACAACCTCGGATGCCTTCATATAAAAGAGTATGAAAAGACCGACAGTTTCTTCGACATAGGGAAACCGTTTGAAAGGGCCGGACGCATCTCGAAACTTCTACTGAAGTTGCGCAATCTTCTCAACACACTTTCCGCGGTTGAGAAGTGTGATCACAAGAAAAAAGGAGAGTTCAAAAACTTCGACGAGCTGGAAGAGTGGTGCGATAGTATTGCCGAGCGTGTTGATGAACTGAACCTTCGCATCAAGGAGCTGGAGGACGAGATGTCAAAGATAAGATCACAGCTCCAGCAGCTCCGGCTGATCGAGAAACTTGGCTTAAATCCACGCGATCTCTGGGATTACGAGACGATAGAGTGGAGAATCGTGCACACACGAAACAAGGAACTTTTAAGTAATCTCCAGAGAAACGAGGGGATGTTTGTTGAGCTCCGTGTTACCGAACACGAGAAGGGGTGGCTCATTGCCATATTCTACAAGAAGGAAAACGAGGGGGATGTGGAGAAACTCCTTGCAAGATATGACCATAAAATTGTGGATGTTTCGGATATTAGTAATCTTGATGTTTCGGCCGCCGAACTCAGAAAGAAACTTCTTCGAGAAAAAGAAGAGTTGTGCAGCCAAATTGAGAAGCTCAAAAGAGAACTGAAAAATCTCGCCACGAAATCCATACCCGTGCTTCGGTACTGGATCGATGTTCTTGAGGAAGAGGCGGAAAAGGCAGAAGCACCTCTGAAGTTTGCATCAAGCGAGAACGCTTTCATAATTTCTGGATGGGTTCCGAAGAAAAACTCGGAAATACTCAGAAAAAGTCTTGAAAAAATAACGAATGGAAAGGTATTCATTAGATTTGATGAAATTGATGAACGGAAAGAGGACGCCCCCGTAAAGTTCGCTCATCCTAAAGGAGTAGATAATTTCCAGGCGTTGATGGAAATGTACTCATTCCCCAAGTACGGCGAAATAGATCCCACACTCTTTGTCGCGATAACATTTCCTATTTACTTCGGATTTATTTTGGGCGATGTTGGTTATGGTCTTGCGTGTCTTTTTGCTTTCCTTCTTATAAAGAAAAAAATGCCACAACTCAAGAAAATTGCCAATGTCTTTATTTTCAGCGCTGTGGTAACTATCTTCTTCGGTTTCATTTATGGTGAGTTCTTCGGAATGAACGAAATTATGGGATTCAGACTTCCGACCCTGATACACAGAATACACGATACCATGACGTTGCTGTATCTGGCGGTGGCGATAGGTATTGTGCATGTGAACCTCGGCTTCATACTTGGTGCCATCAATGAGTACAGGCTCTACGGGATCAAAAAAGCATTGCTGGAAAAGATAAGTTGGATCCTAATTGAAGTTGGCGCCGTGCTATGGTATGCATCCTCAAAATCTTACCTCTCCCTACCATGGGAACTCGGCGCGTCACTGACGATCGTGGCGTTTTTGATGCTTGCTGTGAGTGAGGGCATTAAAGGTGTAGTTGAGCTTCCTACCCTCTTCAGCCACACCCTGTCCTATGCACGATTGATGGGTGCTGGCGTTGCATCAGCCGGCTTGGCCATGGTTATAAACTCCACTGCAACCGGCTTTGTCGCCAAAGGCCCGGTCTATATAATTTTTGCGATACTGCTTGTTGTCTTCGGTCATATATTCAACATAATGCTGGGAGTACTCGAAGGGTTCCTCCATTCCATTAGGCTTAACTATGTGGAGTTTTTCACAAAGTTTTTCATCGGTGGTGGTTTTCCTTATAATCCCTTTGGGAGAAAAAAAGGAACGAGGTGAGGTTGAATGGCAGGGGATGTTGGTCTCATAGCCATAGGCGCAGGACTTGCTATTGGACTTGGAGCTATAGGCGCAGGACTTGCTGAAGCAAACATAGGAGCTGCAGCAGTAGGAGCGTTTACAGAAAAAGAAGATCTGTTTGTAAAAGGCCTTATCATGACGGTGATCCCAGAAACACTCGTGATATTCGGGATGGTGATAGCAATAATGCTGATGCGTCTTGCACACTGACGGCAAACTCCCGAGCTTATTTAATTAAATATTTTGAAACTGGGGGTAAACAATGTCAGCTGATGGTGTGGTGGAGGAAATATTGAGTTCAGCGAGGGAAAAAGCATCCGCCATTTTGAGAGATGCAAAAAAAGAGGCGAGAGAAATAATAAGGAGGGCGGAGGAGGAAGCAAAGCAGTACGAGGAAAGCTTCAAAGCGGAAACGGAAAAAATCCTCGAGGAAATGGAAAAAAGCGAGATAGCATCGGCAAAACTCGAGGCATCCAAGATAAGGATGAATGCGAAAAAGAGGATCATGGAGGACTTTCTGAACAGTGTGCTTGAAGAAATAACATTACTTAAAGAGAAAGAAGATTTGCTCAAAAGTCTCGCAGAGAAGGTAAAGGAAGAAATAGAGGTCGGTAAAATCTACTGTAATGAAGAGGAGAAAAAAATCATCAGGAAGCTCTTTCCAAAAACAAAGATATCCTGTATGATGTGCAAAGGTGGATTCATCGTTGAAAGCAGGGACGGAGAGGTATCCATAGATCTTACTTACGAAACTCTCCTGAGAAACATGAAAAGGAAGATACTAAAAATACTGGAGAAAGAACTTGAGTCAGTGTGAGCATCATGCAGCCCATAGACATCTTGGGCAGGATAAGCTTTGGAAAGTATCCCTATCTTGCAGCAAGGATGCGAGCAATGAAAAGCAAGTTACTCACAAGGATTGACTACGAAAAGATTTTAAAGATGGATCTCTACACGATGGCGAAGTTTTTAGAAGATAGGGACTACCCTATCGACGAGGAAATCCTAAGGGAGGGTTTTAAGATTGAAGATATGATTGAACTTGCTGCAAATGAAAGTCTTGAGTCCTGCTTCAGAAAGCTTCTGTTCATTACTGCCGGACAGACAAGAAAAATAATTCTTGCTTACGTGGTAAGGTACGATATTGAGAACATAAAAACATTGCTGAGAGGAAAGCTCGCGGGGGAGAATATTGAAAACCTTAGGAATCTCTGGGTTTGTGGGGGCCTCCTATCCAAGGAGAAACTTGAGGAGTTATACATGCTTGACGATATCCAGGAGATCTTCAGAAAGATCAAATTACTCAAGATGGACAGGGAACTCAAAGAAGCGATAGACACTTTCAATACAGAAAAAAGAGTTGATGTGCTGGAAAATGTTATTGACAAGAGGTACTTCAACTTCCTCCTAAAATACTCACAAAAACTTCAAAAAGACGGAAAAACACTTCTCCAGTTAATAAAAATTAGGTTCGATGTGCTTAATCTCAGAACCCTATACAGACTCAAAAGAGAGGGTGCTGGAAAGGAAGAAATAATGAAGTGGGTTTATCCTTCGGGATTGAAGCTGAAGATGAGGGATATAGAGCGGCTGGCCGCAGCGCCCGATTTGAAATCTTTGCATGAGATGGTAATGAATACACCCTACGGAACGGTTCTGGATGGTGTTGATATTTCCGAATCTCTCATCGAGGTCGAGCTGAGACTTGACACATATCTTCTCAATTTCGCCTCAACACTCATGCACACAGACCCCATCTCGATAGTACCTGTGATCGCTTACCTTATGATGAAGGAAGCTGAGACGAGTAATATAAAGTTAATAGCAAGGGGAAAAGCGAGAGGCGTGAATGAAGATTTCATAAAGAAATACTTGGTGATTTATTCATGACATTCGGAAAGGTTTATGTTGTGGGTACTCCGGAATTCACGCTCGGATTCAGACTTGCGGGTGTGAAGGATGTTATTGAGACTCCCCCTGGAGACACGGAAACTTTCGAAAAGGCCATAGAAGAGATCATTAACAAAGGGGATGCAGCTCTCATAATCACGACCGAAGAGGAGATCAGAAAGCTGCCAAAAAAGAAAAAGGAACTGCTGGAAAAACTTACCGCGCCAATATTAATACCTATATCCGAGGAGACGATAAATACGGATGCTCTCAGAAAAAGGATCATAGAGGTGGTCGGAGTAGACCTCTTTGGATGAGACCACAATCTTGTAAGAGGTGATTTTTCATGGCAGGTAAAAATGTTGGCTTGATCTATAGAGTTGCCGGCCCTGTGGTTGTAGCGAAAGGTATGCAGGCAAAGATGTACGATGTTGTCAAGGTGGGAAATAAAAAACTAATGGGTGAGGTTATACAGCTAAGTGGTGATAAGGCTGTCATCCAGGTTTATGAGGATACCACGGGCATCAAGCCAGGAGAGCCCGTTGAAAACACAGGAAAGCCTTTGACTGTCACACTTGGTCCTGGACTTCTTTCCAACATCTACGATGGTGTGCAACGCCCTCTTAGTGTACTGAAGGAGAAAGCAGGTGATTTTATAACGAGGGGCATAGATGCGTTTGCATTGGACGAAAGGCGAAAGTGGGAGTTTGTGGCGACCAAAAAGAAAAATGAGTATGTCAGACCAGGAGATGTTGTCGGGTATGTGCTGGAGTTCAACACCCAGCACAAAATAATGATACCTCCAGACTATAGGGGAGGGAAAATAGTCGAGATAAAATCCGGTAAGTTCACCGTCAATGGTGTTGTTTGTAGGCTTGATAATGGGGAGGAGATAAAGCTAAGCCATGAGTGGCCGATAAGGAAGCCACGACCTTACAGGAAGAAGCTGAAGCCGGAAGTTCCTCTGATAACCGGCCAGAGGATTTTAGATGCACTCTTTCCGCTCGCGAAAGGAGGCACCGCTGCCATACCCGGTCCATTCGGAGCCGGAAAGACCGTGACACAGCAGACTCTTGCCAAGTTCAGTGATGCCGACATAGTGGTATATATCGGATGTGGAGAGCGTGGGAATGAAATGACCGAGGTGCTGGAAGAGTTCCCACAGCTTGAAGATCCGAGAACTGGAAGGCCTCTGATGGAAAGGACAGTGCTAATAGCCAACACTTCAAACATGCCCGTAGCGGCAAGAGAAGCATCTGTGTATACAGGCATAACCATAGCCGAGTACTATAGAGACATGGGTTATGATGTTGCTCTTATGGCCGATTCCACATCAAGGTGGGCCGAGGCGATGAGGGAAATTTCAAGCAGGCTTGAGGAAATGCCGGGGGAGGAGGGTTATCCCGCTTATCTTCCCGCAAGGCTCGCTGAGTTTTACGAGAGAGCTGGCAGGGTCGTGCCTCTGGGCACGGATGAGGTGGGATCTGTAACCATGATCGGGGCCGTATCTCCTCCTGGTGGAGATTTCAGTGAGCCTGTAACACAGAACACGCTCAGGGTTGTCAAGGTTTTCTGGGCTCTGGATGCGAAACTCGCTCACAGAAGACACTTCCCGGCAATAAACTGGCTTACATCTTATTCGCTTTACCTTGACACACTTGAACCTTGGTTTGCTGAAAAAATAGCGAGCGACTGGATGGAGCAGGTGAAGAAAGCCATGGAGATCCTGCAGGAGGAGGAGAAGCTGCAGGAAATCGTGCAGCTCGTTGGCAGTGATTCTCTTCCACCAAGGGAAAGGGTAATCCTTGAAGTTGCGAGGCTGTTAAGAGAATCATTCCTCCAGCAGAACGCATTCCACGAAATTGACAGATACTGTCCACCACAGAAAACCTACAGGTTGCTGAAGCTCATCCTGTACTACTATACTCTCGCGAAGCATGCCCTCGAAAACAATGTGCCCGTCGAGGACATACTGGATGTTAAAGCAAAGAGGAAGATAGCGGAGCTTAAATTCGTAAAAGAATACGAGAAAGCCATGGACGAGATTGAGAAGGAGATGGAGGAGGAGTTCGAAGCTTTGGTGAGGGGTGAGTGATCATGGCCAAAGATGTTGCGAAGCTCAAGGAATACAAAACAATAGAAAGAATCGCGGGTCCCTTGGTTTTTGTCAAGAAGGTTAAGAACGTGGCTTATGGAGAGGTGGTGGAGGTCATACTTGCAAATGGCGAGAGGAGATTAGGACAAGTTTTGGACAGCTCCGAGGATGTAGTGGTGGTGCAGGTTTTCGAGGGAACAAGCGGAATGGATAAGGATAACACAAAGGTGCGCTTCACCGGAGAGGTGATAAAACTTCCAGTCTCCACAGAGATGCTCGGAAGAATTTTCAACGGTAGAGGAGAGCCGATAGACGGCGGACCGGAAATCGTTCCGGAAAAGGAGATGGACATAATCGGAAGTGCCATAAATCCTTACTGCAGGGCTCCGCCATCAGAGTTCATACAGACGGGAATCTCAGCTATAGATGGCATGAACACCCTGGTCAGAGGACAGAAACTTCCTATATTCAGCGGATCCGGGCTTCCTCACAACGAAATAGCACTTCATATATCAAGACAGGCAAAGGTTCTGGGGGAGGATGAGAAGTTCGCGGTAATCTTTGCAGCAATGGGTATAACTCATGAGGAGGCGCAGCGCTTCATAGACGAGTTTGAGGAGACAGGATCCCTCGATAGAGCTGTGGTGTTTCTTAACCTTGCTGATGATCCCGCAGTTGAGAGACTCCTCACACCGAGAATAGCTCTCACAACAGCAGAATTTCTGGCGTTTGACAAGGACATGCACGTGCTGGTTATCCTCACCGACATGACCAATTACTGTGAGAGCCTTCGCGAAATCTCAGCTGCAAGAGAGGAGGTGCCCGGCAGGAGAGGTTACCCAGGTTACATGTATACGGACCTCGCGACAATTTATGAAAGGGCGGGAAGGATTAAGGGTAAGAAAGGGAGCATAACTCAGATCCCGATTCTCACCATGCCGGGCGATGATATAACCCATCCCATCCCAGACCTGACCGGTTACATCACCGAGGGACAGATTGTGTTGAGCAGAGAGCTTCACCGCAGGGGAATATATCCGCCCATAGATGTCCTGCCTTCCCTCTCAAGGCTTATGAATGCCGGGATAGGAGAGGGGAAAACAAGGGCGGATCACAAGCAGGTCTCAGACCAGCTCTATGCGCTTTACGCAGAGGGCAGAGATCTGCGCGGCTTGGTTGCCATTGTGGGTGAGGAAGCTTTATCCGAAAGGGATAAGCTCGTGCTAAGGTTCGCAGAGCGCTTTGAAAAGGAGTTCGTGCAGCAGGGCAAGCACGAGGACAGAAGCATCGAGAAAACCTTGGAAATAGCATGGGATCTGCTATCCATGCTGCCGGAGGATGAACTGACAAGAATATCACCAGCGTTCAGGAAGAAGTACTACAGGGGTGAAAATAAGGAAGAGAAAAAAGAGGAGAAGGGATGATACACAACAAAAATTAATCGAGGTGTGTAACTCCCATGCTTGATGTAAAGCCAACGAGATCGGAGCTGCTCAATCTGAAAAAGAAAATACAGCTAGCAAAGTCAGGACACAAGCTACTCAAGAAGAAAAGAGACGGTTTGATAATGGAATTTTTTCGCGTGCTGGAAGAAGCAAGGGAGGTTATGAAAGAGACAGCGAAAGTCTACAGGGTGGCAAGAGAGAGGCTGATTCTTGCAGAGGTTACTGAAGGTGCGACGAAATTAAGATCCATTTCCTTGGCTGTTCGACCTTTTCCACCCGTTAAGCTCACAACATCCAACCTGATGGGGGTTAAGGTATCACGCATTGAAGTGGAAGACGGAGAATTACAGATGCTGGAGAGGGGTGTCGGACTGTTGAGTACGAAGGCGAAGATAGATGAGGCCTCGTATTATTACAGGTTGTTGGTGGAAAAACTAGTGAAATATGCTGAATACGTTTCATCTATCCAGAAACTACTGGATGAAATAGAAAAAACAAAAAGAAAGGTTAACGCACTTGAATACAACATAATCCCACGATTAGAAGATGCGGCTAACTTCGTTAGACAGAGACTTGAAGAGATGGAAAGAGAAAATATTTTCAGATTGAAAAAAATAAAGAGTAAGAAGCGAAGAGTATAATGATTTTATTTTTTCTCCTTAAGTTTCCAGTAAACTTTCTTGCTTTCTCCGATCCTCGCTATCCTGTATTCGCAATCTATCTTCCCGGCATCCTTGAGTCTGTAACAGTGCGTGTTCGCGGTACTCCAGCTTATCCCTAACTTCTTTGCTATCTGGTATGTGGTGAGCGGCTCTTTCGCCTCTTTCAACACTCTGATTATAGCGTTGTCTATGCTTTCGGGCATGAAAAAAACACCATTCTCGACGTATCGAGATATAAACTTGATTCAAAATAAGATCACAACCCCTATATAAAGATTTCGGTTTTGAATAATTGATTTGTCTGAGGTTCTTACTTTTATTTTTTCTTCGACAAAATATCCGTGAAGTTTAATCTCCTTTATAACAAAACAAAATTTTCATACTCTTGCTTATCACAATACTCTAACTACTAACATGATCTAATATTTAGATAAAATACGCAACTAAATATCTGTTTTCGAATCTCATGAACTAAGTAACTTTGATTTAAAAAATATTTTTAAATTATTTTTATTTCTTGTTTCACGACTCTTTTGGTGAGATGATTTATTTTAAAGTTTTTCATTAAGGTGATGTTTATGGAAACGTTAGTAAATAAACGACCGGGGGTGTATGTTGTCAAAGACGTTTTAGGAGGATATTGGTGTAAACAGAAACTTTATGAACTTGGTATATATCCGGGAAAAGAAATAAAATTAATAACTTTTTGGCACAGAGGACCAGTATTGATTAAGGTTGAAAATACTAAACTCGCACTTGGTAGATGCATGGCCAGTAGAATAATTGTAGAATGATGTTTTTATCGCGGTATGTCGGTGGCACTGTCAAATATAATCATACAAAATAATTAAGACGGGCGATCGCATTGATGCTGATATATTCTAAAAATTTCAATTAACTAACTTTAATTGTACATGTTTGTTTAACGGTTGTCCTTTTCACAACAAAAACATTAACATAAAAGGGGTAAATGATGAACGAAAATGAAAATAAATTAATAGTATTGGTCGGACAGCCAAATGTTGGAAAAACAACCTTATTTAATGAACTAACTGGAAATAATCAATCCATAGGGAACTGGCCAGGGGTTACTGTTGAAAAACGCGAGGGTGTGTTGAAAATCAACGACCAGAAATTTAATGTTGTCGATTTACCGGGGATTTATTCGTTAATCTCAGACGCTATAGATCAAAAAATAGCAAGGGACTTTTTAATAAACAATGATGATGCAATCATTTTAAACATTATCGATACTCCAAACATAAACAGAAACCTATACTTGACCTTGCAGCTAATCGAGATGGGAAAAAGCCCAATTTTATGTTTGAATTTAATCGATGAGGCCGAAAGGTTCGGGATATTTGTTGATGATAAAAAACTTAGCAAAAAACTGAACTTACCAGTCATAAAGATATCTGGCAGGTATAAGTTGGGAATAGACAAATTAAAAAAAGCAATCTGTAACTACGAGCCAAGGGAACCCGCCGCGATAAAGTATTCCCCGCTACTAGAAGAATGCATAGGCGAGATTATCGAAAAACTAAATGACACACAACTAGACAAATTTTCCAAACTTCCGAAAAGATGGATAGCAATATCATTACTTGAGGGAGATCCAGAAATCTTAGAGATATTTAAAAATAATGACGAGATCATAAACCATGTAATAAAATTAAAAAAAAGAGTCGAGAATGAAATAAAGCACGATATCGAGAGTTATATTGTTGAAGAAAGGTACCGTGTTTGCGACGAATTATTGCGGGATGTGCTGGCCTTCAACGAGGTCTACGATGATATTGATGTCATCGTTGTGCACCCGGTTTATGGTATTATAATTTTTGTAGGCGTCATGTATTTAATGTATAATCTCGTTTTCGGGATCGGAGGGATTTTTTCGAAGATGATAAGGGAGTTTTTTGGTTTTATTAGTCAAATTCTGTCCAATATTTTGCCACCCGTATGTAAAGGATTCATTATTAATGGTTTGTTGACGGGAGTTGGTGGTGTCTTGGCATTTTACCCCCAGATAGTTTTGATCATGCTTTTCCTATCGCTCTTGGAAGATTGCGGGTATCTCGCAAGAGTTGCTGCGTTAACACATTCGGTAATGTCGAAGTTCGGTCTGAGCGGAAAATCGGCTGTACCGATGATTTTAAGTTTTGGGTGTAATGTTCCCGGCATAATGGCGACACGAATAATCGAGGATTCAAGGGAGAGGTTATCGACAATATTGGTGACTCCCTTAGTGCCATGCTCGGCGAGATTTGTGATTATTGGGTTTTTGGCAGGAGCTTTCTTTGCATCACATAAGACGCTATTCACTTTGTCGATACTATTGATATCGTTAAGTCTGATGTTCATGGTGTCTTTTTTGGTTGAAAAGATTTTGTTCAAGAAAAATACCGATTTGTTCATATTCGAACTTCCTCCATATAGAGTGCCGGATTTGAGAAATGTCTTGAAAATGACATGGGAGAGGAGTAAAGAATTTTTAATAAAGGCAGGGACAATAATCGCACTAGGTTCTCTGACCTCTTATTATATTTTTAATTATCCGAACATGAGAGAAAGTTATGCGGCAACCGTGGGTAAGGTCTTGGAGCGCATAACGTCTTTGATGGGGTTGGATTGGAGGGGTGCGATGGCGCTTCTATTTGGAATATTTGCAAAAGAGCTGGTTGTTTCTACACTGAACATCGTTTATGGAAATGTCACCAATTATCTAACTCCTTTGCAGGCATTTGTTCTATGTTTGGTTTCGGTTATCTACATTCCGTGTTTGGCAACAATTGCTACCATTTATACGGAAACTAAGAGCATAAAATGGACATTATTTGAGATATCTTACAACCTAATCCTTGCGACTACAATAGGCATCATCGTTTACCACTTTGGAAAATTCCTTGGATTTTAAAAATAAAAAACAATCTATTCGTTTGTATCGTTTTCTATAGCCTTTCTTATCTGGTGAAGCAGCTCAGCCGGACTTTTGATCGGATACTCAAGTTTGTCGAGTATTTCCTCTATTGGCCTGCCCTTTATCACGAGTCCGCCGAGCCTGTTTTTCAGTGTGTCCTTTTCCACCGGGAAGTCCGCCCCCTTGAGCCTTGATAGCACATGTACTGCCCATTCGGCACCCAAGCTCTTTACGGCCTGCTTGGTTATTTCTATTGCGAGGTTTATCTCATCCCTGCCCGCCATGATTTCTTGGTAAGCGAGCTTTGCAAGAGCCCCTGCTGTGTGTGTTCTCCTTTCCTCATCCTTCTCCGCTACAATTTCCTCACCCAACTTTGCTTTAAGCACCTCGGGATCAGCTCTTAACATGTTCTGCACACTCTGTTTTGTCATGCCCAGCAGTGACGCTATGGTTTCGGCGCTGTAGCCCTTTTCCTTGGCATACACTATGGCATAACTGGCTGCCATTAAGCTTGGAAGCCATGTTAAATTGCGGTGCTCCACAAGCTTTTTTGGCCCGCCGAGTATCTCTATACTCTTAAGAAAAACTCTCATTGCCTTTGAATCAACATCCTCCGCAACCGGCTTAACCTCCACTACCATGACTCACCACCCCCTCCGAATTTGAGTGTACTCTGCTTCTGCGCTTCCTTTAATAGCTCATCAAGGGAAGGCCCCACTCTCACAAGCCCCGTCTCAGTTATCTCGAATATGTGTGTTTTAGTGTCGTGCCCGCACATCCTGCAGCCATCAATCCTGATCAGCCTGACTATCGAGCCGATCGGTCTCTTGTAAAGATTTGCAGCATACCTGCTCATGATCAGCTCTTTGGAAAGCACAATGGAACAATCAACTATGTGGCTGACCGCATAGCCTCCGGCCGCCTCAGCTGTAAGTTCCTCATGCCCGCTCCTCTTTTGCGAGACGAAAAGAGCTGTCTGATGTTTCAGCTTCATGAAGTTGAACAGCCTTCTCACCACACTCCTGGCCATCATTTCCTTGGCTTCGTAAAGTCCCGTTACTGAATCTATGACCACAGACTTTGTGTCGTAAGTATCTATGGCATACTCCAGTGTGTTCAGCAAACTTGAAATGTCCTCTCTCAAAATTGCGTGCGTTGCGGCATCAACCATAATTATGTTGTTCTCTATCTCCTCCCATTTGATTCCCATGGCCTTTGCCCTCTCTTTGAGACCCACACTAACGAAAGCAGCGGGGGATTCGACGGTCACAAAGCAAACTTTGTACCCTCTTGAAGCCTGTGTAACCGCGAACTGCTCGACCATGAGGCTCTTACCTGTGTCGGAAACACCCGTTATGTTGACCACCGACAGATAGGGTATTCCGCCCAGGGGGATCTTCTTAACCTTGCCGTCCTCTATCTTTGTTGTGAAGAACATCTCATCAAGCCCTTCAACACCGGTCGGAATTCCGAAGAGTTTTGGGGCTCTCTTACCAACTTCCTCCAGCGTTTCCACAGCCTCCTCTACAACCTTTGGTTGCCTTGCTCCAACCATAATTTATTCTTCGGTGAGAAATTTTTTAAATGAAAAGTTGAAAGCGAAAAAACTTTATATGGGAGTTAGAATAACCATTCATTATGTTTCTGAAGGGAAAGAAGCTGAATATAGTGATCATGGGTGGGGGGAAGCTTGGAGAGCATGTGGCCAAGGTCATGGAATCTAGGGGACACAAAGTAAATGTTATAGAAAAGAATGAAGAAAAAGCCAAGTCTCTCTCAACAAAAATAAGCGGAGTTGTGATAAACGGAGATGGTACCGACATTCTCGTGCTGAAGGAGGCGGGAATAACAAAAGCTGATGTTTTTCTCGCTCTCAGCGGGGATGACAAGGCAAACCTGATGGCCTGCGAGATTGCAAAGAGCTTTAACATACCCAAGATAGTTGCAGTGGTTAATCAACCGGGTAACGAGGAGCTCTTCGTGAAGCTTGGTATAGGTAATATAGTGCCTGTCACACAGCAGGTTGCCAACGCCGTTGAGAACATCATAATGAGTGATGGAAGCAGAATAATAGGTGAAATCGCCAACGGTGCCGTGAAGATAGCGGAGCTGGTAGTAAGCGAGAACTCGAAATATGTCGGAAAAAGATGGAGCGACATAAAGGATTTTTTTCTTGCGGGGGTGTGGAGAAACGGGACATACATCTTTCCCCATAATCACCTGAAAATCGAGGCGGGGGATGTGCTTCTTGTCGTTGCCAGAACGAAGGACATGGAAAAAATAGCCAGCAGGTTGGGATGAGTTATGAAAAATGTCTTCGTCTATCTCGGAATGTTACTTCAGCTTGTATCCGTGTTTCCACTTATTCCTGGAGTGTTCGCATTGATACATGGTGAGTTCGGCTATGCATTTTATACAACATCACTTCTTTACATATTTCTGGGGGTAATTCTTGAGAAATACTTCGGAAAGGGCGGTTACGAGGATCTCTCATTTTCCGACGCATTAAAACTTACTGCATTATCGTTCATAATTATACCTATTATCGGTGCCATACCCTATCGCATCATGACGAACATGAGCGTTATAGATTCCATATTTGAGAGCATCTCCGGTTTTACGACCACAGGTCTAACCGTGATTAATGATCCTTCAACCCTTCCGAAATCTCTTTTATTGTGGAGAAGCATGACACAGTGGATAGGTGGTATAGGCATAGTCATAGTTTTTTTGGGAATAATAAGAGAGGTCTCGACCTCCACCCTCAACATCTTCTCAGCGCAAAACATAGAGAAAAAACTGGGATACGACATCCTATCACTATCGAGAAGGATTTTCCACCTTTACATCTTACTCACAGCTTTTGGCGTGGTGCTCTTTTTTCTCTCATCCAGAAACATTTTTCTTGCGGTCAACTACGCGTTAACTTCCATCTCCACGGGAGGGTTTCAGCCCGTGAAGAGCTTTCCCACAGACCCCCCAATGCTTCTCTCAGCGATAGTGATGATGCTTGCGGGCAGCATCAGCTTCCTCCTGCTGGAGGATATATTCAGGGGAAAAATAAGAAAAGCCATCACCTCTCCCCAGATTACATGGATGTCGGTATTTCTCTCCGCTCTTGCAGCTTACACTTTTTTTAAAACGAAAAACGTCATTCTCTCAACCTTTCAGATCGTTTCGGCTCTAACAACAACAGGATACCAAATAGCTAACTTCCCAGCAATTCCCGAGGTGGTGTTCTTCGTTTTTATTCTCGCAATGATAATCGGAGGGAACACAAATTCCACCGCGGGCGGTATAAAAACGGAGAGGGCAGGGCTCGTATTCTCCTGCATAAGATGGAGCGTTAAAAGAGCGAGCCTTCCGAGAAGAGCCATAATCCCTGTGAGGTTTGGAAAGAGGGTTGTGGGGGATGAGGAGCTCAAACTCGCGCTTATTTTCATCACAACATACCTCGCTTTCGGTACGCTTGCCTCATTCGTTATATCCCTTGATAATGTGCCGTTCAGACACGCGCTTTTTCAGTCCTTCTCCGCCATAGGAACCGTGGGGCTGAGCAGCGAGAGCATAGCCGGCTATGGTTTACTATCCAAACTGACCCTCATGGTGCTCATGCTTTTTGGGAGGCTGGAGATATTTCCATTGCTTGTTTTGATGATTAAGGACTGAGGAGGTGATTGCTGTATGAAGCTGCGAATCAAACCGCTTGATTTGAACGCGAGGTATTCGATTGCTGTGGTAAATGGCAAGGATGCCTACAGGCTGGGGGTTCATGCGGGAGATAGAATCGCCATAAAATACGGAAACAAGGTGAAGTACGCGATTGTGGACATAACCTCAACACTGGTTGGTGAGGGTGAGCTTGGCGTAACGAGAGATATGTTGGAGTGCGGGGTAGATGAAAACCGCATAGTTGAGGTTGAGCCTGTGGCAAAACCACGGGCAGTTGAGCTCATAAAAAAGAAGCTCTCCGGAGAGGAAGAGCTGAGCGAAGCGGAGATTAAAGAGATAATGCGGGACATTGCAAATGACATGTTATCCGATGTTGAAGTGGCGGCATATATCTCAGCGGTCTATACTCACGATTACAGTGAGAACGAACTCCTCGCTGTCATAAGGGAGATGGTGTCCGCAGGACTTACGGTTGAATGGAGCACAAAGCATGTTGCGGATAAGCACAGCATAGGAGGTGTGCCCGGAAACAGGGTCTCGCCCATAGTGGTGTCCGTGGTTGCGGCATCTGGAATCTTAATACCCAAAACATCCTCAAGGGCGATAACATCCCCAGCCGGAACAGCCGACACGATGGAGGTTGTGTGTGATGTGAGCTTTAGCATAGATGAAATAAAAAAGATCGTGAAGAAAACCAAGGGCTGCCTTGTGTGGGGCGGTGCCCTTGACCTTGCCCCCATAGATGATAAGCTTATAAGGATAGAGAGACCCCTCTCGCTCGATCCGAAGGGACAGGTGCTGGCATCCGTGCTCTCCAAGAAGAAGGCAATAGGCGCAAAGCAGGTGGTCATAGATATACCTGTGGGGAACGAGGCCAAGGTGAGGAGCATGGACAGCGCGATAACGCTTGCAAGAAGATTCAAGAGAGTGGGCAGGAAACTTGGGATGGATGTTGAGTGCACCATAACGAGGGGCGAGGAACCCATAGGAAGGGGCGTTGGACCGGTGCTTGAGATGATGGACATAATGAGGATTCTCAACAATGACGCATCCGAGCTTCACGATCTGAAAATGAAAGCCGTGATGCTTGCTGGAACCTTGCTTAAGATGTGCGGTAAGGGGGATGAACGTGCAGCGCTGAAGATTCTGGAGAGCGGAAAAGCACTGAAAAAGTTTTCCGAGATAGTTGAGGCGCAGAACGGAACCATAAACATCGATCTTGAGGGCATGGTCGGAGACAAGACGTACGATTTTGTGGCAGAGCAGGACGGTGTGGTGCTCGACATAAGCATAAGGAGCATAGCTTCGATAGCAAGAATCGCCGGTGCTCCTGCCGATAAAGGTGCCGGCGTCTACATGTTCGTTAAGAAAGGCGAGGAAGTTAAGAAAGGGCAGCGTCTATTCAGGATCCATGCGGAAAGTGCCGTGAAGTTGAGAAATGCTGTACGCTATGCAAAGGAGAGCATGCCTGTGCTGGTGGGAAGGAGAGAGGATCTGTTGCTCAGAAAGATATAGCAACCTTAACCCTTTACTCCACTATTCTTTCCTTTCCTATGAGATTCAGAACCTCGTGTATCACGTCCTTTGCATGAATCCTGGAAAGAAGACCGCAGTGGCAGTCTCTCTCCCCGAACCTGAAACAGTTATCAGTCCTCACACCCTCGCCATAAATCAAGAGCGGAACATCATCACCGCTGTGATCCATTAAACTGCACGGAGTGGAATGATCTCCCGTCACCACAATAACACCGTCCACACCATAAATTTTGCTGAGAGCTTTGTCAAACCTCTCTATGAACTCCTTCTTGCCGATGGCATCTCCGTCATGTCCGAACAGATCGGTGGCTTTAACATGGAGAAATATAAAGTCGTAGGTTTTGAGAGCGTTCTTTGCTGCAAGTATCTTTGCATCCACATCGGTGTTCTTCGTGCCGGTGGCACCTTTCACATTCAGTACATCCATTCCGAAATATCGCGCAATACCCTTGTAAAGTCCAGCACCCGCTATGCAGCAGGCCTTCAGATCATACCTCTCTCTAAAACTCTCAGCACTCCTGTACTCTCCAGCCCCTCTCACCAGAAGGTAGTTTGCTGGGAGCATACCTTTCTTTTCCCTCTCTCTGTTCACTTCGTGAGTTGAGAGGATCTCGGCAGCTTTATCAATATACTTCTGGAGGAGCTTTGCGGTTTTTACGGCATCGGGGTTTCTGGTTTTGGGCTTTATTTTTGGTGGTTTTCTACCGGTTTTGTGGGGATCGTTTCCCTCAATCTCACTGCTCAGCCCCGAGCCCCTAATTATCAGTGCTGCTCTGTGTTCCACCCCGGCTTTAAGGATGAACTGCACGCCATCGATCTCCATCGTCAGATCTTTTTCAAACACGCTCACATCCTCTATCCTCCCGGCTCTCCTGTCAACAATTTTACCGTCCCTCATTGTGGCAAAGTTCACCCTCAGCGCGATATCACCTCTTTCGAGCTTCGCACCGATCCCTAGGGCTTCAAGCACACCCCTTCCCGGGTAGAACTCGCGGAACGGATGGTAACCGAAAAGCTCGAAATGCGCCGGACCGGATTCAACGACTATGCCAGGATCTATCGGCACGTGAAAACCGCAAACACCTTCCCTTGCAAGGTAATCCATGAAGGGCGTTGAAGCGGCCTCCAGCGGCGTCTCCCCGTAAAGCTCTTTACAAGGTCTGTCCCCAAGTCCATCAAGAACGATGAAAATTATTCTGGAAGTCATAATGAACTATAATAACTTTAGGAAAATATAAAAGTTTATCCAAAGAACAAAAAACAAATTATGTGTTTCAAGAATAAGATAATATACACCCTACCTATGATCATAACGTATTTGAGACTTTACTTATAACATCCCGGCGATGTTCCGTGGAGTATCTCCTTGCAGGTCACATCTCCACAAGTAACCCCACTACACTGGTCTCCACATGGCTCGTCAGGCCCTGTGATGTCCTGTATGTATGTGTTATCGGGGTGTTGCAAACAATAACTCACTATGCATGATGCACATGTGGCTGGGTCTCCCACAGCACTCGTACTTTCTCCAAATCTCGTGGATGATCGTCCGAAGAGTGCCATAACCACCATAGCCACAGCTATCACAACCACAATGGTTATAATAAGCGTTACCGGCATTGAGAGACCTTTCTTTTTCATGGGTATTCTTTTTGTCTTAGATTATATATAAAAATTTCGTTGTGAAAAGCGTATGTTATGTTTTCCTAGGGGCCGTAGTGTAGCTTGGTCATCACTCCGGCCCGGGGCGCCGGCAACCCCGGTTCAAATCCGGGCGGCCCCACCAATGTTTAGCGCGTTGCAACGTGGTTGGTGGAAACTCATAATCGTTCATGTACTTTTATATTCTCGCTCCTCCACCTTTCCATGTGTCCCTCTTCATCCACAACCAGAATCTCCACGCCATTGTTGTTTATCATGAGCTTGCAGGTGATCTTTTCATTCCTGATTTTTACCGCACCCGCTATCGGGTGTGGGAGAAGAATTTTGTGCTTCACTATGTCGTAATTCTCATCGAAACAGTTTGCCTCTATCAAAAGAGCCCTTCTCCTCACCATTTCACACCACCTATTTAACCACCAATTAATGATAACATTTTAATATTTATGAAAATTTAAAAAGATTACTTTCATATGCTCGCAGACCTCATGCTCTATATTTCAACAGAAGCCAATCTTTTACCCATCATCATGTTTTCTATAGTTCCCACGCGGAAGAGAAAACCACGAATGTTATCTTTTTTCTTGATTCTTGCCAAATTCTGCAGAAATTGATTAAGATTTTTTCTGTTCGCAACGAGCACAAACCCAAATTCGCCCGACTTTGTCAGAAATTCTCGAACAGAATCCTCGCCTGTATCTAGCAACAAGAAAATCTTTTTGCCGTCCTTTTCGACAACGATCATTTTTGTGGAGGACTCTGCGACACACCACCCCCTACTTCTCATCTTTTCAATAAACTTTTCAAACACATCAATACCCGTTATGCTTTCGGCTTCGTCCTCTCTAACAAAAACTCTCAATGCGGGAATCCAGCTCTTCCTTACGAAGTAAATGTGAGCATTCTGACCGTTGAGGGTCACTTCCTCAAAGTCCACCACCCCCTCCTCCACAAGATCTCTCATTAGTCTTTTGAAGGTGGTACCCGACATCCCCATATTCTTGTAAAGGTCCGATGCCTTTGCAGCCTCAAATCTAACTAGTTTCTTCAACATGGCTATCTGTCTTGTGTTGAATTTTTCCTTTAGCTTTTCCGCGATCTCTATAGGAAAGGATGTGTGTTCTCCTTCCTTTTCCTTTATTGCTTTCCCGCATTTCTCTTTTGTCTTGTCGGCTTTCGATGCATCATCTATTTCAGACCCAGAGGTAAGCAAAAACCCACTGCTTTCCATGAAATCCCTTACATCATCATCTCCCACTTTCCCCTTTTCTATCTCCACCTTCGGGAACCTCATGTAGAAAGGTTTGGTAAACTCGATTTTTCTACAGAAAACAAGGCCTTCACCCACCTTCAGCCTCCTCAGAAAGTCCTTCTCCTCCTCTCCCGCGAGGTTGAGCATGCAGGCAGCATCATCAACATCACTTGCGTGTTTCGTTTCAAGTCCGAGGTTCATATATATTTGCGTTGAAGTGTTCCCTAAAGCGGTGTATGACATGAGGGAAGGGTGCTGATCCGTATAGACTATTCCAACACCCAGCTCCCTGATCTCCCTGAAAATGACATCCGTAACGGTTTCTGTTCCCAGTTTTTTGGTTTTCTCCCTGTTCAGGATGTGATGGGCTTCCTCCACAACAATAACAGCATTCAGCTCTTCCTTTTTACTGTTCACAAGCAACCAGTCCCTCAGCCACTGCAGCATTACCTCTATGAAAAACGTTCTGTCGTTGGAGGAGAGCGCATCAAGCTCCAGCACCGTCACGCACGGCTGGAAAAAAAGCTCAGCGGGGTTAACGCTTCTCTTGGGGTTAAATGCTTCGCCTATCTCCCTGTAGCAGAGTGAATCAAGCGCCCTCTTAGCCGTCGCGGCCCAGTTCCTCTCCCTGGCGGACGTAAAAGCATCCTCATTCGCATAAATCCACGTTCTTATGTCCTTCAACTTTATTTGCTGTTGTGGGTTCATGGACTCTATTTCATCAAGAGCTCTCAGAACAATATACCTTCCGCCTCCCATCATCCAGTAAGCATGGTCAAAGATCTCTGCAAATTCTTTACTCCACTGGGAAAACGGAACGTTCTCCGGAGACATCACGGGGTTAAAGTAGAAAGGCGACACATGTCTTCCCACGGTATATATACGCATCTTCTCCCTGACTTCGCGGAGCTGGAGAAGATCCCTGTAATTCCTTTTGGAGAAGTCAAAGATCACCACGGGCACATTTTTCTTCGCGAGCTCCAGAACCAGGTGCTGTACCAGAGTTGTCTTCCCGTAACCTGTTGAGCCAAAGATACCCAGGTGGTGGAGAAGCACATCCATTGGCAAAAGAAATGACGACAGCTTTATGCCTCCGTAGAGGACATCCCCCATATAAATATCTCCCGCTTCAGCAACCTCCTTCGGGGGAGGCTCAAAAATCACGAGGTCTTTTTCGGGCATGAGGGAAAGCATTGCAGCTTTTATGGCATCCACGAGGTCTTCCAGAAAGCTTCGGGTTTTATCATCTCCCGAAAGATAGAGAACCTCAAGCTCCACAACTTCGTCCCTGCCCAAAACGGGTGCGAGCTTCTTGACCTCCCTTAAAAAGGTTGTTGCTGCGCCCACCATTTTACTCACCAACGAGTACTTTGTTTATTTTTGAAATTATCGTATACTGCTCCTCCAGCACGTTAAGTTCGTTTGTTATGGTAGTCGTATCTCTCCAGTAGCTCACCTCCTCTCTCCTCAGCTGAGATTTCAAAGCGGAAATATCGGCCATAACGTCCCTTATGTCTTCAGGATTTGTCATCTTTGCCATCAGCATTTCTTTCTCCGCTATCTCGGCCTTTATGTCCTCAACAATCTGCTCGTGAATTCTTTTTCTCCTTTCCAGCGCATCTCTCAGATCTTTTATTCTTTTCTCCAAAAACTTGCATCTTTCCCGTATTGTCCCGACAACTTCTTCTACTTTGAGCTTTAATTCATCAATGTCTTCTGTCGTTTCGGCCTCCAGTCTTGTCGGGTGTACGTGCACGTCCCTCCTAACAACTACATTTTCTCCTGCTTGTTCTCTTTCCCTCCACACGTTTGCAGGGGAAAAGAGAGCATCTTCCTCTTTGAACATTTCCCTGTAGATCTTTTCCGGCTCGTGCCTCTCTGTGCGGTAGTACCGCTCCTCCACACCACCACCTGTCTCAGCTGTCCCAGCTTACGGTAATTTGGTGAAAGAACGTTTAAAAATCTGTAGGAGGTGAGAGTAAGTATCTCAACAGAGGAAAGCCCGCTAATACAGAATGGTCCCGTGTTTCGGGACATAGGGGATCTATAATGTAGCTGTACGTATCGACTTGTTCTGTCTCAATCAAATAGACTATCTCTACTTTCTGGCTTTCCTCTCGCTCCCGATGCCCGTCTGCCATGGTGCAGCGGGCGGGATGCGAGCAGGAAGGAGGTGTGAAAGGAGGTGTATAGAAATGGGGAGAAACGGGAAAATAGTAGGTATATGTACGTGTGGAGGAGTGATAAGAGCGGAGTGCGAAATAAAGGAGGCAGCGATAGTGCCCGCCGCATGCGAAAAATGCGGCAAAATATATGAAGTGCCCATGGTTTCTTTCTGGAGGATGAAGCCATGAGGTCCAGAACTTCCAATGCTGTTGAGGAAGTCTTTCTGGCACTGAGGGGGGAATCAAGAGAGATAAAAGAGGTTCCACTGACCATAAACAGGGCATACATCAATAATCAAAAGGCGGCTGAGCAAAAAGGAAAGGAAAATTCTGAACAAGATATACCCAGCCCAACTGATTTCCCCTGCTCCTTAATTTTTTTATTTTCATATTTTTTGGGAAATTTTTTCCAATATACCTTTAATAGACTATCTCAACATATTTAAATAGTTGAAACTACAATGAATGTAAAATTCCGTTTGTAGTGTGAGGTATCATTATGGGCGAGCGGTGTGGAAGGTGCGAGGGTATTGAAAATAAAGAAAGAATTCTCACGGCACAGCGGATAGCGGTCACTATCCTGCTCTTCATAAGCGGTGTGATTTGCTTCCCGTCATTGGTGTCCGGAGAAAACGTAGGGATCATTCTCACACCTGCACCTGGTACTTCGTGTTACAATTCTTCATTTTATCAAGTTGCTAAAACAATATCCAATCTTTCTTCTTTTTACCTCGTGGAGTTCAACTGCACGGATATGACGCAACTCAAAGATCAACTATCCAACTTTTCTGAGCACACACCCATCTATATCGTTATTCAGCCATCGAACCTCACTCCGTCATTTTTGGAAAATATCTTCACAAACCTGTCCTCGATTGATAACGACCCGTTTCTTGACTTCCCTTACGGGATCATAACCGCCGTTACAAACTCTACAGCAGTTGATTTTTTCACGAGGAATGTAACGGTTTTTGACCCATCAAAGCTCTATATTTCGTGTGTGCCGGAAAGCTGCACACCGTTGGGTGGTTTCATACATTCTCTCTACGCATCCTCTTCTTATGACGCATTGGAAAACGCCACCGCGCCTAAGTTCACCGTAAAAACCGTTTCACAGGGTTTTCGCTGGCTTGTGTTGTGTTCCAACACCTCGGCGGGCAATCTAATTCCAATGGCCAACGGAACGTCGATCATCATCAACTCCACCGGTTGGTATGCGAGTGAAGGCGGAGTAATAAATCTAAAATCTTCGTTTTTTGCAGTACTTGCCTCTTATTCAGGAAGGTTCGCTGGAAACTCTTCTAGTCCTTATGACCTTGGTGCAAACCCATACATAAGTTTTGCTTCCTCACCGCCCGTTGTTTTTGCAAAGGAAGGCGCGGATTATCTCGGGCTCCACTCCTCAAAGATTGCGGGGCTGGAGAGCATTTTCAATTTATTCTTCTCTGATTTATTTACAGGATCTTCTTTCCTTGAATCCTCCGAACACTTCAGGAACTACATCATGCTAATGAAGGCCACACAGCCCGGAGTCAATTCGAACTTCCTGGATTACTTAGCATCGTCCCTCGTACTTGAGGGGAAGGACTTCAAAATTCCATCTGAACATCTGAGAAACAGAAATTATGGTGTTTCTCTGGTCGAAAGGAGGCAGCTTAACTCCACAATCCCTATTGGTGAACCCATCTGGTGGGAGGACAGGATAAATGTGACGGTTCAGAACCGTGAGCGGTTGCTCTCTTGCGATGCTGGTGTCTGCAGGATAACGGCCTCTGCACCTTTCACATCCCCGTGGATAGTTAACGCGACCCGTAGCGGTGGATCAGTAAACATCACCTTTTTGGCCGGGGCATTCGGACATTTCGTGCCGCAGAGCTCAACTATCAATATCATTGAAGCTAACTCAACAGCAGATAACACAACTATGAAAGCTTTCATTATGACTTCGAACGAGACAACATATGATGTGGTGGGAAACACTTCCTTAGTGACTAAGAACTTCGTCATTGGAAAAAACAACAACACAGTCTATTTTGCTGAGCTCTACTCACCAAACGAAACGCTACAGACAACCTCGCATGTGCTTGACCTTGTTTACATCACCGCCGGAATCTCCATGAAAACGAGCGGAGCTGAATGTATGGGGAATCGAACGGAAGTGAAAATAGACCTGGAAAATCCCACATCGAGCACGGTTGAGAATGTTACATTCAACTATACCCTGCCCGAACTTTCAACATTTATGAACATCAGCGGGGGCTCTGCAACACCAACCAACAACACGCTTAACGTAGCTCTCGCAAACTTGGATCCGGGAGAAAAAGTTTTAACCATCATATACACATCAAATCTCAGCCTTCGGGACCACGCTTTCTCGCGCACTTCGCGTGTTTACAACCGGGGCGAGAATGTGTCATTCAATGCAAGTTTCAAAATCAACGCTGACCTGCTTCAACCCCTTAACTTCACGGTTAGAGCCATGGCAATATCCCCAAGCGGCACAATTTTCTGGAAGAACACAACCACTTACAGCTCCTCACAATGGATCAATCTCAGCTATACCTTAACAGTCGGTGAAAACCACCCCGACGGTAGAAACCTGCTGATAATAGAAATATATGATAACGCCACAGGTTTACCGCTCCTCAATTACTCGTTCGAATTTAACACAACCTCGAAACTCAAGCTTATTTCCGTGGGTGGTGTTGACAATGTGGTGACGTTCAATAAGACGAGTCATATCCAAAATCTTTCCAAGGAATGGTTTTTCAATATGACGGACAGCATATTTCTGACAGGAACTGTTAATAATTTTAATAACGAATCTATTGTCGGCGCCATGGTTAATATATCTTTAATACGTGGAGAGAATGGCGCGCTCATAGCGAGCACGAGCACGAACACCACATCAGGTGGCATTTACAACGCCACTCTTTCATGGCAAACGGATTATGCTGGAGAAGCTAATCTGAAGATTTGCGCTCATGATAACTTCAATAATTCCGCATGCTACACAAGGAAAATTTACATCACGACATTCATAGAGAACTCATCAGCGTCTTTCAACATCACACGATCGAATCACGGGCTTTACATTTTCAACGATGAGGACAAGATTTTTGTGATTGTTGATGCGTGGGGAGGCAACAAAACGCCGGTTTACGGAGCCGATGTAAAACTTGAAGCACCATCCGTAACGACTTCCGGAAGTGTTACATCGGCCACGACTGACAGTGACGGAGAGGCAACGCTCGTTCTCATTCCTTGGAGCGAGAGCGGAACCTACACTCTAAATATAAGCATTACAGACCCGCTTAACACCTCAAAGAAGTATTACCATACGTTGACCTTCACAATTTTGGATATAAAGAGGTGGAAGTACAACGGAAATTCTCGAACAATAATTTACAAACAGGAACCATCAACGGCGCTTGTGGATCACGCTGTCGAACTTTATGGGAACATTACTTTGAATGGAGGTAATCCCAAATGGATAGTATCCAGAACAATAAACCACATAAAGCTCATGGCAGGAGGCTCCGATGTGACGAAACTCTCTTCATGCAGAATCGCGGATTATCCATCATCTTCAGACCCGACTTTCAGAATAAAGTGTGTGCCCAAGGTAAAAGAAGAACATTGTCTGTACCTGAATGTTTCCGCAAATTACGATGGGAGGGTGATTTATGAGTACAATATTCCTTATTGTTTTAATGTTAAGGAAAATACAACAACTTCCAAGCCTGCCCAGCATCCATCGAAGCAACGAAATAAGGGTATTATAAAAACATGTAAAAGCAATGATGATTGTGAGACTGGGGAGCACTGTTCCAACGGTTTCTGTGAACCTCTAAAATGCGGTGCTGATGAGGTTATATATGATCATATGTGTGTACGACCAAATGAACTTTACAAATTGGAACTTGTAGTTCCAAAACTTTTAATAAAAAGAAATTCAAAATCAACGTACACCATCACCGTCAAAAACGAAGGCATGAAGCCGCTGAGATATGTGAGCATTCATATATCTTCGAAGGCGCTGAACTTTAACGGGTGGTATGTCTTCCGGGGATCAAATACCGTATCTGTATTGAGCCCTCACACATCCCACAACTTTACCGTTGAGTTCAGAGCATTGCCGAGTATGGCTATAGGAGAGTATCCGCTCGTGATAAAAGCCATCTCAAAGGACGGAGCCACAGCCATGGTGAGTACAAACTTGAAAGTTGTTCCAAATGAAGAAGATGTACAGAAACTTAAGCACTCATTCGAAACCATAAAAGCAAATTTAACCAAACTTCGCGAGGATATCATTGAACTTTTGAAGAGTAGAAATACGACGGAGCTGCGAATCGCGAAGCTGAAAGTAGAGAAGGCGATGGAAATTTTCAACGCATCTGTTCAACTGTTCCAGAAGGGAGACTACTTTTCAGCATATCAGAAAATGAAGGAAGTCACAAGACTCCTTGAAAGCGCAAACGACCTTTACATTAAAGAAAAAGAAGCTCACGAAAAGGCACAAAAATTTAAAAGAACAATAATCACGATACTCACCATTCTTGGAATCGGAGCGGGGATCTTTTACTATTTATGGATCCCTCCGAAAGTGGAAGTAAGGCCGGTATATTCCTATAGTGGTGATCGCGGACGCATCGAAATTTTTGAAAAGATTGAGGACACTGTGAGAAAATTCAAAGAGTCAATTAAAAAATGGATTTCCAAGAAAAAAGGAGAAAAACCACGGTATAATTATCACAGGAGGCGGAGGTGGAGATTTTGAGGAATTCTGCTGTGCTGGCAATATTACTCTTTTTTGCATGCGTCTTTTCAGCATGTTTCTTTGCAGTTAAAGCAAAGGTTGGAATGTTGGTTTACGCCCCGTTTCATTATGTCCATTTAATCAAAGAAAAACCGCTGGGAAATGAGGTCCTATTGCTGATTTTATCTTCCATAATGCTGGGCGCAGCCCTAGGTGTCTATGGTTATGTCACAGTCAACAAGAAAAAGAATCCCGGTTTGCTTATGTTCTTGGCGTCAATTTCGGCAATATTCTATCTATTTTTCTTTTCACATTACGTTGCCTTTTTTGTTTCCGCGGGCTGGTTCATGATGCTTCTTTTTTTCTCGAAAAGTATTTCTTCCAATCTAGAAGCCTACAGGAAACCCAAATATTTTTCCATAACCTCGGGGGCCGTGAAGAGCACATTTACAATATTTTCCTTAATGACATGTCTTGGAATCTTTCTTTTTCTTCAGAACAACCCAAACGTCACAAATTCCATGATTTCCGGGTTTTTTCAAGGTGTGTTTCAACAATCAGTAACATTTCAATCTCAAATAAGGCAGGCACAGCTAAATTTCACCATGCAAACCCTTGATATGATAGAGAGTATTCTTCTGACAACGTCACGATCTTATCTCACACCCGAATGTAGCAGACAACTTACTGAAATGTACAGAAACATAGATAACGCGACACGCGAAGCCATACTTAGACGTTTTGAGGAAGAAAATGTAACCAGTACACAGCAGTATGTTAATTACGCAGTTCAACATCTTGGAATATACCGAGAGCTAAGGACAGTTTTTCCCGTAATCTTTGCACTTTCCATGCTTGCAATTATCGAGACCGTTAAAAGTCTGATAATCGCACCTGTGGCGGGCATGGTCTTCTGCGGGTTGAATGGTCGTAAAAAATACGCAACGGATTCTAAAAAATCATAAAACAATAAATTGTGAACTCGCATGTATCTCATTGATGTCATGCTTCATAATGAACTCTGCAAAACCATGGCGGACAATTTCGGTAAACTATGTGGGACGGGAATCGAACTCAACTAACTTTTTAATTTTTGCAAAAATTAATGCAAGGTATGAAACCTTTTTGCGAGATTGTGGTTATGAGGGTTCTTCCCGTCCTCAGAGCTTTGCTCGCTCAGGAGCTCGAGAAAATGGGATACACGCAGGTGGAAATCGCAAAGCTCCTGCACACGACCCAACCTGCAATATCTCAATACAGAAGAAGACTGAGGGGAAAAGCCGCTATGGAGCTCTTCGAAAAAAACGAAACTCTTTTGAACGAAGTTAAACGATCAGCATCCAATCTGGTGAGAAAAAGATCAGATTTTGCGGAGGAGATCTGCAGACTGTGCACATTTGTAAGGGAAAATAACATCCTGTGTGCGATCTGCCCTGAGCTCACTCGATCGGAGCGTGGCGATTGTGGCGGGTGTGAATACTACAAACCTTAAAAAATTACTCCCATACATGAAAAAAATAAGGTGAGTAAAAAATGACCAGAAAGAAAAAGAAAGATAAGAATACAAAAAGGATATCTTCTGCAAGAGATAGATCGAAAGTTAAAACAAAAACATCCGCAGAGAGGGAAACATCAAAACATAAAAATAAGGGTTCAGCAGGGGAAAGAACAGAGATCAATCTATGGAAGACTCTCAGCGGGGTACTTGCCATTGCGCTACTATTCACCGTAGTCTGGGCGGTTTTCTATGCTTCATCACCAAACATCACATCATCCAGAAAAACAACGAGTCAGGAATCAGGTGCGCAGGGAGATCAACTAATATTCATATCTTCGTCGGCATGTCAGAAATGTAACAGCTACGCTTCAGATATGAAACATATAGCTTCAAGCATAGGCGCGAGCTACAGGAAAGTGGATTACATGTACCCCGTGAGCTATCCGGGGTTCATTCTGATAAGGAACGGCACGCTTTACTTGACTGGATTCGAGGACAGGGAACAACTCTACAGGATAATCTGTACCATAACAAACAGCACCAAGATCTGTGAGGAATACAACAAAATCGTTGAGAACAATGTAAACAAGACTGACAAACCGGTTGTGAAGTTCTTCGTGATGAGCTTCTGCCCGTTTGGTCAGCAGATGGAAAAAGTGATGTATCCAGTCTACAAGAAATTCAAAGGTCTTGTTACCTTTGACCCACACTATGTTATTTACAGCAATTACGGAGGGAAGAACTACTGCTACGATAAGAATGAGCGCTACTGTTCAATGCACGGCAGAAATGAAGTAGTGGAGGATGTAAGGCAATTGTGTATAAAGAAGTATTATGACAGCGACACATGGTGGAAGTATGTGATGTATGTGGACGATAACTGCAGCATAAACAATATAAATACCTGCTGGAAGGATGCAGCGAAATACGCTGGAATCAACACGACCAAAATCGAAAACTGTGTTTCAAACGAGGCAGAACAGCTCTTGGAAGCGGAGTTACAGCTTAACCACAAATACAACGTGAGGGGGTCACCAACGGTCTTCATAAACGGCGTGCTGTATAGGGGAGAGAGAACCCCACAGGCATTCCAGAACATGCTCTGTAAGAGTTTCACAAACGCGCCGGCACTCTGCAACACATCGGTAAACGCTTCAACAGCTTCAGCATCAGGATCGTGCGGCTGAAAAAATCCAACTTAAAGGCTTTTCTTTTTACATTTTTTGTTTTAATTCTTTTTGATGAAGTTTAGATTCAGGGATGTAAACGAGTACTGCGAACACTTTCTCGAGCTGGTGGAACTCGAGAGAAAGGCCGAAATGAGATTCCACATGGATGAGATCAAAAAGCTTTCTCCCGAGGAGAGAGAAAGAAAGGGCAGAGCCATAACCAACCTCCGTATGAGGTATGAGGGCACGTTTCTGCTCAAATTCGCGTATTCTTTCCGGAAGGTTGGCAGCGGCAGACTTCCGGAAAACGAGATAAAGGTTGGAGATGTGGTTCTTGCGAGCAACATTAATCCTCTGAAGGACGGGAGGGAAGGGGTGGTGATAGAGAAGACCCCGTACTCCATGGTTGTGCTGTTTCAGGAAAGGCTTCCAGCTGCATGGAAAAGGGCAAGGCTGAGGCTTGACCTTTACTGCAACGACACCACATTCCAGCGGATGAAGGATGCGCTCAACCTTATCAAGGATGGAAGATCGGAGTTCAGCATGAGCCTCCTGTTGGGGATGAAAAAAAGAAAAAGAAGTCCTGGCGGAAAGCTGGAGGGTAAAGCAGACATCACCTTCTTTAACAGGAGGCTCAATCCGAGCCAGAAGGACGCTGTTTTAAGGGCTTTGGCGGAGGAGCAGCTTTTCCTCATTCACGGCCCGCCCGGAACGGGGAAGACAACAACATGTGTCGAGATAATAAAGCAGCTGGTGGCAAGAGGTAAGAAAGTACTTGTTTGTGCCGATTCCAACACAGCGGTCGATAACGTAGTTGAGAAGCTTGCCGGCAAGGTTTATGTTGTGAGGCTCGGTCATCCTGCAAGGATATCCAAAAAGCTCTACGAAACCACGCTGGATTTCATGATCGCATCAGGCGAGGAAGGTGAGCTGATTGAAAGGCTGACGGAAAGAATGGAATCCCTGAAGAAGAAGAGGAGTGCACTCACACGCCCATCTCGAGCCATGAGGAGGGGCTTAACCGACGAGCAGATAATGAAACTTGCACGAAAGTCGAGAGGCGCGAGAGGGGTGAGCGGCAAGAAGATAAAGGAAATGGCACTGTGGCTCACATATACATCATCTCTAAGGGAGATGGCAAAAAGGAGACAAAGTCTTATGGAGCGGGCTGCAAAAAGAATTCTCAGTTCAGCCCAGGTTGTGTGCACCACGAATGCCGGAGCTTTTTCTGAGTTTCTCAGGGAGGAGAGGTTCGATGTTGTGGTTATAGATGAGGCAACGCAGGCAACCGAGCCGTCAAGCCTTATGCCGGCGATAAAAGCGCCAAAGGTGATAATGGCAGGGGACCACAAGCAACTTCCACCTACCATTCTTAGCGAGGAAGCCAAGAAGAAGGGACTCGAGCTCACTATGTTCGAAAGATTCATGAAGCTTTATGGAAGGACGAACTCCGTAATGCTTGAATACCAGTACAGGATGAACCCGCTGCTCGTTGAGTTCCCCAACAGGAAATTTTACAGCGGAAGGCTGAGGTCAGACGGTTCGGTGAACAACATAACGGTGCTTGACCTGATAAAAAAGGAGAACATCAAATCTGTAGACAAGCTCGATCGCGCGTGCTATTCCTCTACGCCTCTCGTTTGGATTGACACCTCAAAGCTTTTAAAAAGATCCGAGCGCAGACGCGCGGAGAGCACATCACTGGAAAATGTTGTTGAAGCGGGTGTTGTGCGGGAACTCGTAAACAGGCTTGTTTCTGCCGGTGTGGAGAGGTCAGCAATAGGGATCATAACCCCTTACAGGGATCAGAAGGAGCTGTTGATCAAGATGTTGGCAGATGGCGTGGAGGTCAACACCGTCGATGGCTTCCAGGGGAGGGAGAAAGAGATAATTATCCTCTCCCTCGTCAGGAGCAATGAGGAGAAGAAGATCGGCTTTCTCAGGGACGAGCGCAGACTCAATGTTGCGATAACCCGTGCAAAAAGAAAACTGATGGTGGTGGCGGACGCTTCAACACTGCGCTCATACCTTCTTTACAGAGACTTCATAAACTTTGTCAAGAGAAAGGGCATGTTCATCCGACTGGAGGAAAAAGATATCAGCGGGCTTTTCCAAGCTGAACCCTCCTAATGGTTCCGCACGGCTCTTCCTCCTCGAACGCCTCAACCCTGAACCGATAGATCTTTGCGTCCTTTCTTTTCCAACATGAGGTATCCCACAGCCCGGCTTTCAGGCAGAGATGAGAGAGGAAGGTTTCCTTATCCGGGAGCTGCTCCCATACTTGCGGGAGAAAGAGCCCTCTCGCATCGCCAACCTCAAGAATGAGACCGTCCACAAACGGCACTATTTTTTCCAGCAGTTCATCAGGGTTTGAGTATTCTATCCGTTCGGGGGGTGTCAGCACCGACACCTCAAACACAACTTTCTCAAGCTCATCTCTTCTAAGGGGTGGAAAGCGGGGATCCTCAAAGGCAGCAGAAATGGCAGAGCTCACAACCGCTTTGCATAACTCCTTTAGTGGGTAAGGAATTCCTATGCACCCCCTCAGCTCCTTTTCGGGATAAGTGTGGATGGTCACGAATATCCCCATTTTTTCAGCAAGAACGCCGGAAGCGTTACCGCACAGTTTATCCTCCAGCTTTACAAGCTTCTCCTCAAAGCTAAGTTCAACAGCCCTCCTCGCGAGTCTTACGAGCTCAGCGCCAATCTCATCGCTTACCACGTGCATACCTTTTTATTTTTCTTCCAAATTAATTAAAATGTCTTTCTTGTTGCTTTCCGGGCCGGTGGTCTAGGGGTTATGACGCCGCGCTTACAACGCGGAGATCGGCGGTTCGAATCCGCCCCGGCCCATATCCACCAATTATTAGCAATCATGTTAGGAGGATGGTTGTATGGTCGCAGAACACATTTTATCGCTGTTTGCAAGCTCCCTCTGGCTGATTCTGCCCGCTTACTTTGCAAATTCCTCCCCGGTTTACTTCACCTCCAAGCTCAAAAAGCTACACCCCGTTGATTTTAACAGGAAATTCATTGATGGAAGGCCGATTCTCGGCCCGGGAAAAACGTTTGAAGGGGCTTTCTTCGGGATCATAACAGGCACTATAGTGGGCACAATCCAGACCCTGCTTCAGGAAAGATTTGCAAGTATTGCTGCTTTGCTTTATCCTATGAGTGTGAAGCTCGGATTTATTCTCAGTCTCTCAGCAATTCTCGGAGACATGGTCGGTAGCTTTATTAAAAGAAGAGTCGGAATGAAGAGAGGAGCAAAAACACCTCTCCTTGACTCGATGGACTTCCTTATCCCATCCCTTATCATTGCAAGAGTTTTTGTTGGCGTTGGCTTTGAGGCGTGCATCTTTTTGCTTGTCGTAACGCCGGTGATCCATCGTGCAATGAACGTTCTCGCTTACAGGCTGGGGATGAAGGATGTTCCGTGGTAACGCACGCATTGGCGTGCAGGATGTTGTGTGGAGTAGCGTGGTATTTGTAGCAGCTCTTACCGGGCTATTTCTTTATGCTGTGAAGAAGAGCGTTATTTTTCCTGCCGTAATGGAGGTTGTCGCGGTTCTTTTCCTTTTGAGAATTAAATCCGGCAGGATGGTATTCGTAATTTCCCGTGCCACCCACACCCTTATCACTATGGTAGCTTTCTTTAAGCATACAAGCATGTTGATCTGTGCAACATTCCCGATGACAACGCTTCTCATTCTCAACAACCCTTTGCTGATACTTACAGCCAAGAACAAAAAAACAAGAATTAAGATCGTTATGAGAAGAATGTCAGGCGATTTTTTTCTTCTAAGCTTTCTTATTTTCTCGGGCGGTGTGGCCGGGGCCATTGCAGCGCTCTACCTTCTCGTGAGCTTCTTTTTGTTCCTTTCAGATATAGCAACGCTCAGAAAAAATAAAATTAAGGGATGATCTTCCTCCCGACCCTCTGGCAGTACCATCTGAGAATCCGTGGCAGTGACGTTTTCCTGCCAGCGATACTGCAATTACCTTTAGCTATCTCCTCGAGCACACATTCCGCATCTTTTTTCGGGGAGTCAACAATGGTGTAGGCGTTTCCCACTTCCTTCCAGTGGTGAGCATCGCTTCCCGCGATCATGCTCGTGTTGAGCTGCATCGTAAGGATCAACGCCTTCCAGTTTCCTATCGCGCTTCTTGAATTGAAAGCTTCCACACCGTCAAACTCTCTTATGATGTGGAACAGTTTTGTTCCGCTGCAGGACTTCCAGTGGAACAGCCTTCCGAACGGGTGAGCGATAAAAGCATACCCTCCAGCGCTCTTTACCCTTTTCAGGAGCCTTTGCGCCTTTATTCCCTTGAGAAAGCTCTCATCAATTCCATATACAAGAACATCACCTTCCTCACACCGCACTTCCTGCCCTTTAATAAGCACCATGCCAAGTCTTCTTGCGATCCTTTCCGCTTCATCAAGACCTTCCGTTGTATTATGATCCGTTATGGCCACTCCATCAAGCCCTTTTGCTCTTGCTGCAAGCAGAATCTCCTTCACGGAGCTTAAGCCGTCCTTGGAATGGAGGGTGTGTACGTGCATATCTATGGCAAGCTTCATTCGAGAAAATTCTTGAAAAGGTTATAAAAATTTTGACAACACTTCTCCCTTCATGCTTAAATCCACAGGAACAGGGGAAAAAGTAAGCAGAGCGTTCGGTCGGGCGTTTTCAAAACTACCCTTATCCCCCATGTTCTATACGTATCTATCAGTGGGTTTCGCACTGCTGGCAACCCTCATCATCTTTCTGAGAGGGACGTATCTGCCTGGATTTGTGTTCTTTCTCTTTGCGTTTTTGATGGATCTGGTTGACGGAGCTGTGGCAAGAGCGAAAAACAAGGTTAGCACTTTCGGAGCGTTTGCTGACGGCGTGGCTGACAGGGTTGTGGAGACCCTGTTCCTGTTCTCCCTGGGCGGTATGTTGCTCAGAGAGGGAATGGGGAATGAGGTTCTATTCCTCATCATGGGTCTCATGGCAGCGGGAACCTACATGACGTCCTTTCTTAAGGCCTATGCGGATCACCGCAGCGCTATAACCAAGGAAGAGGTTGAGGAGATGCACGGCATACTCGAGAGAGGGGAGAGAAGCATCATGCTTGTGCTTGCGATGGCTTTCGTTATTTTGAAGCGAGCGGATCTGGCCTTTTACCTCCTTGTTTTAACGTTTATTCTTGCGTGCATTACGGTTTTGCAGCGCTACATCTATGTATGGAGAAGAGCGAGAAAGAATCTCAAAGCACCACGGGATGGAGAATGCTCCGCTCCCCTAAAACAGGTGATTGTGGTCAGAAAGGACTTAAAAATGGGCAAAGGCAAGCTTGCAGCTCAGGTGGCCCACGCATCCCTTTCAGCTTTTTTGATCTCTGATGAGAAAAAACGGGAGGAATGGCTGGCATCCGGACAGAAAAAGATCGTGCTCAGAGCCGAGGATGAGGGAGAATTGATCAACCTCTACAAAAAAGCGAGGAATACCGGGCTTAAGCCTGTGCTCATCAGGGATGCTGGTCTAACACAGGTTGAGGAAGGAACCATAACGGCACTCGCGGTGGGTCCGGACGCCGAGGAAAAGCTCAATAAGATTTTTAAAAGCTTAAAGCTGCTTTAAGTGATTGAGATGGTAGAGAACGAAGGAAAAGAAAAAAACAATGAGAAGAAAAGAAAAGACACAACACCTTATCTAGTGCTGATAGTGCTTATTGCGATTACAGTGGTTTTCTTTGTCGGATACCAAAGGATAACAAAGTACAGAATACTAGAGGAAAAGTGCAAGGCAATAGAGTCGAGCCCCAACCTTTTATACCCATGCAGGTGTGTCCCTAAACTGAAGGATGTTGGTGTGAATAAAAGCGATGTCATTTATAAGAAAACAGAGCCCATGTGCGTGTGTACCTGCGTGATTGATCCGGAGAAGAACATCACAACCACAATCGAGGTGCGGGTGGCTTAACTTCATATAAAAGACGGATTGTGTTGCTACCCTTTCTTTCCCTCCGTCTCTTTTTTCGCAACACGTTCCGGCAGGATGGTGTAGTTGATGATTTCCTTCAGAAAGGTGGTGGCATAGGTTGACTTCCTGAGCGCAAACCTCAGGATAAGCTTATTTTTACCTTCAAAAAATTCATCCTTCCCTGTTTCAAGAATTTCAAAGTCGTGGACCTTTCCAAAGGCCTTTCTGTAACGTGTTGTGGTCGTTAGATGCTTCTCTCTCTTGAAGTAAAACATTTCAGGCTCTATTCCTTCTTCTTCGAGCAGCTCATCCAGCAAGTCGTGCCATCTCTCCCTTACGACAGGCCGGGAGTAATCATAACCCACCACCGGTATCCTCAGCTTCTCATCAAAATAACCGGATTTCACAATCTTTTCAAGCAGCCTGTTGAAGAGATAGGACTGATAGGAATTTATAACGAACCTCTGAAATTTTTTAGGTAATGACAGAAACGCCAGCCTGAAGTCGTTGGTCTCTATTAACGTTTTCAGCATTATCCTTTCATGCTCATACTTTTTTGGTAAGATTTCGAGAGCTTCTCCGTATCTTCCCTTTTCTATGAGCTTTCTGGCCAACCTCATCCTTTCGTCCATCTCCTTTTCTTTGAAGGCTGTGAGGTAAAACACCACGCCCCTTTCAAATTCCCTCAGAATGATGTATTTGCCAAAAAGGTGTGTTATCTCTCTCTTTGTGCCGAATCTCTGCTCACCATAATAATTGGGAAAGTAACCTCCGGTGCTGTTAAAGTAATTCTCCACAACTCCCTTTATTTCCTTCTCATCGTTCTCAATATTTCTTATCGTTATGGTGAACCGATTTCCCCACAATCCGCCCAGAAAAACCTTGTTTCCGTAACGGATGGGTAAAATCTTTATGTCCTTGAGAGCTATGTTCTCAACATCTTCCCTTTTGACCCTATACAGTCCGATGAGCTGAGAAGTCAGCGCGTGTTTGTCCTTAAGCCCGGCAAATGTTATCCTGTCCTCCTTTTTTATGCGCAGCTTCTTTCTCAGTTTTGACACAGCTTCAAATGTGTCGTATCCTTTTTTTATGAGAATACAGTGAAGGAACTTGCCCTCACTACTTTCATCAAATACGTGATCTCCATCAAGCTCGAGCACCTCATGCCTGTGAGGCATCTCTTCAACAACAAAGTCCTCGTACCTGTATTTTATTATTCCATCCAGCCTTTTTCCCTTATGCAGGGACTCGAAATGCATACATCCATCACCGAAAAGCATATATATTTTTTAAATTCAAAATAACAAAGGTAGCTTGATACAACTGTCTCATGGTTTTATCTCCCTTACTGGGATGTGGCCGTGCCCCGCCCACCGTGGCGGGTCACGGTTTTCACTTCCTTACGAAGAATTTCTTTCAGTTTCTCGATGGAATTCTCATCATTTACGGATGTTTCAACACAGATCACATCCCTGTACTTTTGGTGAAGATGTTCCTTCGCACTTTCAATGACATCTCTCATAGCTATGTCTGTCTTGTTGAGACAGCATATGGTTTTAAGGTGAGGAAATAAGCCCCTTAATCTCCGTAAGAGCTTGAGCTGTTTTTCCAGCTTGTAACCACAAGTCTCGCTAACGTCGATAACGTAGAGCATTATTGCTGGAAGCGTGGAGAGCGCGGTTATTGCTTTCTTTTCTATCTCCTTCATTCTTGAAGGGTCCCTGTCAAGAATGCCGGGAGTATCTATAAGCTGAATTTCATCGTTGAGATAGCCGACCATGAGCTTCTTGGTTGTGAACGGGTAGTCCGCTATCTCGGGCTTGGCCCCGCTAAGCTTCCGAAGCAGGCTGCTCTTCCCGACATTGGGGTAGCCGGATATTATGACTGTGGGCATATCCTTCAGGGAGGGGAACTCCAAGGAAATCTTTTTTACCTCTATTAGCGTCTGGAAAGCGTCTCGCCTCTTTTTTATTACCGAGCTCACCCTACCGTAGAAGGATCTTCTCAGAGTTTTAATTTTCCTTACAGATCTTTCCTGTTTGATTTTTTTCTGGTATTCGAGCTCAAGTTCCCTGACTTTATTCGCTATCCAGCTGAGGGTGGCAAGAGACTTTTTCACAGTCTCAAGCGGCATATAGATGGACAGCAACTTCCTATAAAACTCAGGCACCTCGTCCAGATCTGGAACGCTCTTTATCACTTCCTTTATGTTATTCCTGATAACGTTACTCACCGTGCTCATCTTCTGAAGCTCCAGCAGCTTCTCCCTCATCACTCTATCCTTAATGTGCGGATCAGCACTTATTTTGCTCGCTCTTCTGAAAGCCCTGTCCACAAGTTCCTCATGCGTTGGAATATGCCTGATGGTCTTGAAGGGGTTCATGGGCTAGATTTTTACGTGGAACATTTAAAATGTGATTTTCAGAATTTTTCAGCATGAAAAAAATCACCAGTACGGAGGTCGAACACACGAAAAAGGTAATCGAAGTCCTTCGGGAGCATCCCTACGGACTCTGGATAAGGGAAATAGCCAGGCGTAGCGGGCTCCATATGGAGCAGGTGAGGAGGGTCGTTTCCGCATATCCAGAGCTTTTTGATGAGTATGCGGACTTCACCACTTACGGCATAAATCTCAAGATCATCAGGTTAAAAAGGAGGGTTTCAACAAAGAACCTCGAAAGGCTTCTTGAGATTCTCAAGAAGGAGAGGGATAGCTAGCCTGAACACGTGTGAGCTTTTCATGTTCTTCCCTAATTATCTTTTTGAGTTCTTCCAGCTCAACAGCATTAATAGGAATTGTAGCTCCTGCAGCAGGAACATGACCCCCACCCTGACCGGAACCAACTCTTTTGACAATGTTCCGTGCAAACATACACATGTTAACCTTCTTATCCTGTCTCCTGAAACTGAGGTGGTATGAGTCGGCACCAGCCCAGATCACAACGATGGTTCTGTCCGGAAACATAACTTTTGATAGGTGGTTTGCCACAAGCGATTTTAGATTGTATGGTGAAGAGGCATCGAGAATTATCAACTCCTCATTCACAAGCTTTCTCGCTTTCCTTTCAGCATCATCCATAATTCTGGCAAACTCCCTTTCCACATCTTCAACCTCCCCTGCGATCTCGCTCTGCAGGAACTGGTTCAATGTGCCGCACGACGCGAGGATGTGCAGGGTTTTATCGACGAGCTCATAACTCTTTGCTCTGCAGAACTCAATGAGATTTGCGGCTTTCCTCACGTCTTCCATTTTTATTTTGAACTCCTCAAGAACATCATCCATGAACTCCTTCCAGACGGTTTCTGCACAATCTCCGTAGATGCCTATTGCCGAAATCCATGCAAACTTCTCGATGGTTTTGTCAAGATATGAGATGAGATCATACAGAAGTTTGGCCGCCGGATAACTTGATGCAAATTTTTCATCCACTTGGTAAGCGCTGATGTAGGTTATGTTGCCGTCCTTTTTTTTCAGTTCACCCGTGGAGACATGATGGTCTATAACAAGCATTTCGTTGCATTTGGATGCCAGGAGCTTGAGGGAGCTGACGTCAGACTCGACATTGAGGTCAAGAGTTATTATTCTGGAATAACCGTCAAGCTCTGCTTTCCTTATCGTTTCGGGAGTTATGACAACCTTCTCTCCCTGATTCAGCGTGCTCAGCACAATATTATTCGCACTTTTTTTTAGGAACCTCAGCAGAAGAGCAGCCGAGCTCACACCATCCGGATCCGGGTGATAGATCACGAGGATCTTCTCCCCGCTTTCGATGCTCTCCACAAATGCCCTAAACACCTCAACTTGATCTTTCGCAGGCTTCATAAGCCCTCACACATTCCAGGATTTTCCTTTTTGCATCTCTTGTTATCGCCCTCCCGTGTCCTGGGAACAGCATCTCGAATTCGAGGCTAAGAATCTTTTCAAGTGATCTGAGCATGTCCTCATCACTTCCACCCATGAGATCGGTTCTGCCTATAGCGTGGTGAAAAAGCGTATCGCCGCTTATCAGTATTTTTTTGTCGGGCTCGTAAAGACATATGCTCCCTGGTGTGTGACCCGGTGTGTGCACCACAACGAATTTATGGTTCGCTGTCTTTATCCTGTCTCCATCCTGTAGAAGAAAATCCACACTGTCACGCTTTATCTCTCCTCCGAAGAAGTGGTAGTAAGTAGCTTCCTTGTTCTTTTTGAGAAGCTCAGCATCCTTAAAATGCATTCCGACAAGCGCCTTCTCAAATATGAAGTTCCCACCTATATGGTCAAAGTGCAGGTGCGTGTTTACGATTCTTTCAACCTTTTTCGCATCTACTCCGGCCTTTTTCATAAGTCCAAGGAGCTGCCCGTGCAAAAGACCCGTGGTCGTGTCGATAACAAGTTCATCATCTACCACATACACGTTGCTGTCAAGTTTTCCTATAAAAATCATAATTATATTATCCGTTATTTCTTCGATCTTCATTCACGCACCTTTCTTCTTTGCGTACTCTGTCAGCACCCTGAGTGCCTTCACAGCTCTCTCGGGGGTGGGGTACGCGGGTATGCCCTGCTTTTCAAAACTCCTTAGCAGCACCCGTGTGTATTCTCCTCCAGCCGAACAAACTATAAGTGGTTTGTGCGTTTTTGCGTTTGCCTCTGCAAGAACATCCATTATTTCCGAACTTAGAGGTGCTAATTGGAAAAGAGTAATTACGATAATCGAATCAACATTTTCATCATTCGAAACAATCTCGATGGCTTTCCTGTACCTCTCGGCGGTAGCGTCTCCTATCAAATCCAGCGGGTTATGTACAGAAGCATAGGGAGGAAGTATCTTGCTCAGCTCTTTTACTGTGGATTCTGAAAACTCCGCAAGTTTCATGCCGTTTCTAACAACACAGTCTACTGTTATGACCCCCATCCCACCACCGTTGGTTATGATAGCCACCTTATCGCCTTTAGGATACTTGCAGGTTACAAGAGCCCTTGCATAGTCGAACATTTCCTGTATGTTTTCCGCCTCTATCGCATTGCACTGTCTCAGCACCCCCCTGAATACCTCGTAGCTTCCGGCCATACTTCCGGTGTGGGAGGCAGCGGCTTTTTTGCCAGCTTCACATTTACCTCCCTTAAATATTATAACGGGCTTTTTGTTTGCAGCTTTTTTGAGAGCTTTCATGAACTCATGCCCGTTTTCCACCCCTTCGATATACGCAACTATAACGCCCGTATCTCTATCCCGAGCGAGAAACTCCAAAAGTTCGCTTTCCTTCACGTCTGTACCGTTACCGTAGCTCACAAATTTGTTCACGCCCACTCCTTCTTCCGCCATCCAGTCAAGGATGACAAGCCCAAACGCCCCACTTTGAGATATGAAGCTTATCCTGCCCTCATGCGGCTTCTTCATCTTGTAGGGGGGGATGAACAAGGTGTCCACACCGCTTGAAGGACAGTATACTCCTATACAATTCGGACCTATAATCCTTGTTTTTTTGCCAGAGCTTTCTATGAGCTTTTTGAGATCTTCTTCTCTTCTTATACCTTCCCCTCCTATTTCCCTGTAGCCGGCGGTTATCACTATCACAGCTTTAATGCCCTTTTTTATGCAGTCCTCTATGGTCCTGTTCGCTATATTCGGCTTAACACACACGATCGCCAGATCGACAATATCTTCAATTTGCAACACTCTCTGATAACACCTGTGTCCGAGAATCTCGTCAGCGTTGGGATTGACGGGATAAACTCTCCCCTTGAAACTGCTCAGAAGGTTTCTGAAAATGACATGCCCAACCTTTTCTGGATCCCGGGATGCGCCGATAACCGCTATACTTCTTGGTTTGAAAACCGCCTTTAAACCCATACTTCAACTTTGTGGTCTCATCTTTATATGGATTTCCATTCGACGGGATAAATTTCCCAAAAATAAAAACAAAAAATAAAATCAGGAAGAACGAAGAAGCATGGCATAAACGAAGATGGTCACTATAGAGGCTCCGATAACTCCGTAAGCGATCGGCGCGTACTTTACTGGTGGCAATGCAAGGTTGAGCAACATTAGGGCAAGAATCGATAGCAGGATGATAAACGTTGCCCCTCCCTCCTCTGTGTAAATCATGAATCCAATCCAGATCGCGCTGCAAACTATCGCACTCAACAGAAGATACATGAGAAAGTCCACACCAACTGTCTGTGTTCCACCGCTCATACTTGCTGCGATGCCCACTATCACTCCAACCAACGAGCTTAGGGCTACTCCCAAAACAAGTAGAATACTCTTCTTTATTTCCAAACTTTTCTCCAAACCCACTTCCTTCATTTTTATCACCTCCACTCTTGGGGCCGGGAGGGATTTTCACCCTCGTTATTCTCCGGCCCATACTGTTGAATAAGAAAACGCTCTCATCCGTCCCGAAGCTAGAAAGAGAACTCTGCTCGTCTTTTTGTTCTTTTTGTAATTCCCGTTTCGTGGTGAATATTTAAAAATGTGTTGGGAGGGATTACGGCAGCATTCTTCAAATCAGAAAAATCCTCTGTCCCGGCTTTCTTCCCAGAAACTCTGGGCTGTTTCCCATCACAAAATTTCCTTAAAACACGGAAATCCACACTTCTCTTTCCCTTCTCCTCGTGTCGAAATTTATCACGACTATCTGCTGCCACGTTCCAAGCAAAAGCTTTCCGTCCTTAAACGGCACCACAACACTCGGGCCTATTATGCTCGCGAGGATATGTGCCGCTCCATTATCATCATTCCACGTCTTGTGATGCTCGTAATCAAAATCGTACGGTACAAGCCTGCTTAACACAGCCGGCAAGTCCTTTTGAAGTCCCGGCTCGAACTCGATCGTTGTGACGGCTCCCGTTGAACCCCTGGCGAAAACCACCACCACACCATCCTTTTTACCGCTCCTCTCCACTATTTCCTGCACCTCTCCTGTTACGTCCGCCATCCCGCCATATCCTTCAAGCTCGACCACCATCCTCTCCATCATTTCCGCCCACCTCAATCGCTTTCTCAAGCACGGGGATTATGCTGACAACCCTGAGCTTTTTCCTCATTTTCTGCCGGATGGTGTCGGTAACGATTATCATGTCCGCATACTCCGCGACCTTTTCATAACCATTCCCGACAAAGAGACCGTGCGTTGCCGCACAGATAACGGCTTCACACCCAAGCTCCTCCTTCAGCATCTTTGCAGCTGATGCCATCGTTCCGCCTCCAGCTATCATATCGTCAAGAACAAGCACGTTCTTTCCTTTCAGACTTCCTTTTTCATACACAACCTTGACCTCATATTCTCTCTTTGAAGCGCTGCACGTACATCTGGTTACCTCAGCTCCGCAATGCTTGCAAACCTTCACCTTGCTAAAGCCAGCAAGATAATCAACACCCAGAGCTTCCAGCCACCTGGATCCACCAAAATCCGGAGTAACTATCTCAACCTTCCCAAATTCATCTCGCGCAGCTCTTATAAGTTCGTGCACGGCCGTGATGTTTCTTACAACTACCCCGTTCCTTTCAATGAGCATTTGCTCCCTCATAAAATGCGCATCAACAGTTATAATTTCCTTAACTCCAAGAGCGGATAGGACATCCATCACAACCAGGCTCGATACAGCTTCACCGTCCATGAATCTCTTGTCCTGCCTCGCGTAAGCGTAATATGGTATGACACATCTGATGTCCCCGACACCATAATCCGCGAGCGCGTGGCATGAAAGAAAAAGTTCCATCAATTTCCTGTCCTGCTTGGGATATGGGGTCTGCACAACATAAACGCACTGCTCTTCGTTTTTCGGAAGGTTTTTAACATCAAGCCTAACGTAAGTCTCACCATCCGGAAACGTTTTTGTTACGGAATGGATGATCTCTCCCGTTTTCCACCTCTCCTCCAAGTGTTTCGCTCCGCTCAAAAAGACAAAGCTCACAGCCACCACCCAACCAGCTTTCCCCTGTTCCAGTCATCTATCACCCTTTTGGCCGCTCTTTTAGTATCGTACCTATTCCCCCTGCTTATGAAGTTCAGGCGCTTTGCGATTTCCTCCAGAGCCTCTTCCTCCTCTTCAAATTCAAAGCCATACACTTCCTTGAAGTTGTTACCTTCAGCATTTTTTATTTTTTTGAGAAGAGTGAGGGCGGCGTTCTCCAAGTCCTCAGCTGGAAAGAGTATGGGCCTCCACTCTTTCTCAGCCATTTCAGGGGGTATAACTCCAGGAGTATCGGAAAGCACTATGTTTCTTGTTATCCTTATCCACTGCTTTCCCCTTGTGTGTCCCGGCCTGGGAGCAACACTCGCTTTCTTTCTCCTTGCGAGCATGTTTATGAGGCTGCTCTTCCCGACGTTTGGATAACCGAAAACACAGAGCCTTTTTTTCTCCTCAGTACCAAGATGTCTTTTCAGACTCCACTTAAGGATGTTGAACCCGTAATACTTTGTTGCTGAAACATGAATAACATCCACTACATTGCTTTGTTCTTTCAGAACTTTCTTTGCCCTGTCCGCAAATTCCTTCGGCACGAGATCGACCTTGTTTATCACAATCCAGTAAGGCTTGTTGAGTTTCTCCACAAACTTTTCCAATTTCCTGCATCTCAGCTCAGCGGGGCATCTAGCATCCACAACCTCTATGCAGGCATCGCTATCAAGAATTTCCCTCTTAACCAGCCTTAAGAGATCCATGTAGAACTCTTTAGGAGGGAGAATTATAAAGATGCGCGGCTCATAAGCTACTCCTGAAATCATGGCCGTCATTCTGGGACGGCTTAATCATCGCCGCGGTTATAACATTCGAGTAATGATTTAAATTTTTAGTTATAAACTTCATCCCATGCCCGACCATAATGATGAAACAGTAGTAAAACGATTGGAAGAAATAAAGAATTACATCTCATCCCCGCCGGGCGAAGAGGTGGTGCGGGCATACAACAGGCTTGTTGAGTCCCTGAGTTCCATCCCCTCGAGTGAGGTACGGGGGTTGTTGGCGCTGGCCATTGCCGATAACCTTTATCGTGAGGTGGTTGGAAATACAGCAGAAGAGCGTCCGGAACTTGTGTGCACGGGAATTATAACGCTGAACAATGTGTTGAAAGATGCAGGATACGAAAGTTTGGTTAAGATACCTGAGGATGTTGAAGAAAAAATAACAGAAGCGGCCTCATCATTCTTGAACAAACTGTATAAGATTCTGAGGAACGAACGAAACCACGATGTAAGTATGAGCGATACTCAAGTACACAGCCACGCGGGCGGAGGAATGAGATTCAGAGATGTGCAGGCAAGATATCTTCTTTATGCTTTAGCAGAACTTCCACCCGAGGATATCAAAAGGATAGAGGTGGGGATGGAGGGAAGAAGTGAAAACTCCCACTACAACTCACTTTCCAGACTTTACAGAAATAATATTGTAAGAGTCGTGCACTCTGGAACGGAGAGGAAAACCGTCTTAACGAAGGATGGTGAAGCGCTCCTCGAAGAATGGTACAAAAGAATGAAAAGTGAAGGGGTTGTTAGTAGAGTTGTTGATAATTTTTCAAAGCTGAATGAGGGCGCAGCACACATGCTCATTTCAAAACTGCAAGATCTGGAACGCAGGATAGAAACCGCAGGTAATATTCAGGATCGGTATAAAAAAGAAGCAATCACCAAGAACGATGAGTACGGATCGAATAGATATGAAATCAAACCCGTCTACAAGAAAGAAAAGATTGGAAATACGGAATATTTGGTAATTGAAACTCAGGGCGGTGACAAGTACATATCTCTACTGCAACTGGGTGTCTTTGATCCACGAAAAAAACGATCTGTCAACAGGTTCTCCGCAGAGCTCATCTTTCTGCAGGTTCTGGAAGAATTGGAAAGAGAGAAGGGCAAACTTGATTGGGATACGGTTTACGACCTGATTAACGCGGTGCCCGCATCGAGAGAGAAGGGCAAAGAGATTAAAAGAAAGATTCTTTTCGATTTAGTCTCTCGTGGCGCTGTGGTTGAAAACGAGGACGGGAGCGTGAGCATGGATGAGACCTATCGATGCCTTCTTCACAGATCCAAGAAGGATCTGATGGGATGTGACTTTGAAAATGTGAGTGAAATAGAAAAGTTAGATATGGGTGTGGTTCGCAGGTCGATAGAAAGGGTTGGCGAAATTATCGTGCCGCCACCCTCAGTATTTGCTAAACTCGTACGGAATTACAAAAAAGATTACTCGCAGGGACTTTAATTTTTTATTCCATATTTTCATATCAATTCCATCTCTTCATTTTTTGTTTCAGACTCTCCATTTTTCCACCAAACCTCGATTTAGCCTCAGGATCTTTTTCTGACTTGAACAGGTTCCTGAGATAATGGAAAACATAATAATGATACACCTCCTGGGGAGGAGCGCCCTCAACACTTTTGATGAGATCTCTTGCTCTCCCCACAAATTCAACACCCTTCTGACCTAAATACACGTGTTCATCATCCTTTTCCAGCAAACCCAGTTCAAACATTTTTTCAGAGAGCATATGTTCCAATCTTTTCCTCTCTTTCATGTACTTTTTCATAACTTTCGACATCCCGCCATGAATATCTGCGTTGAAATAATCGGATATCTCCGTCCCTTCAACATAATCCACGAATCTTCGGACTTTGCAAACTCTATTCACAAATCTTTTATAAGTCGGAATACGAACGCAATCCACACGATATATGATATCCAGAACCAGAAACTCAGGGGCGTAGATGTACTTTGCATTCTCAAACCAATCATTCAGAGGTTTTAACACGGGCAGCTCAACATCATCAACGTAAATACCGATCACATCCCGTGGCATCACAGCCCTTTTTTCAGAATGGCGGATATAACGTTCTTCTTTTTCATCCTCACCTCCCCAGTAAAGAAGCGTCCTTCTCACAACATCATTTTTCTCGTCGCTCCCCTCCCCGCACCAGTATTTTAACGTTTTCTCAACAACATCGCTCTTCATCTCCCTCAACCTCATAAAGCGGATCAACCTGCATTATGAACCTGTCATCTGCCGGAAGCTCCAACACAAGTTCAACTTTGTATCCGTGTTGTGCAGCCTTATATCCCAGCTTCTCGGATGTTTCAACAACACCCCTGTTGCTGTTCACATAAAAATTCCTTGGAGAGGCTCTCAAAACCCTCATCAGCTCATCCTTAAGCTGTTCAAGCTCCTGTCCTTCCTTGGGGTAGATATACGCCTTGAGTAGCCAGCCCTCATCACTCACCCTCTCGTAAGGCCTTTTCATGCTCTCCGCCCGTAACTTAAACCTGTTGCGTAGCTGAAAATACTCTTTAACGTAGCTCTCACAGAAGTGCGCGCTCAGGTTTGTGGTATAAGCGGATATGTACTTCATTATCTTCCTGCCGAGCTCATAACTCCCTTTGACCGTGTTAAACTCATCGAAGTTCAGCTCATAACCCCTTGCCATGATTTCATCCGCTGTCAGCTCTGAAGCTTCAAACTCGTTGAGGTTTATGAACTTCGCTCCAATATCTTCAAGGTAGTGAACCATCTCCTTAATATAGTCCTCTTTATCGGGTATGCACGGAATCTCAACCCCAACGTTAAAGGAATACTCAACCGCTATCTTCACGAGGGGCCAGTTCCGCTTATTCTCCATATCGAGGTGGAAGCGCAGTTCATCGAGGCCAGCATCCTCGAGCTTGCTCAGTGCATCACGGAACTTTTCCTCGTTCAGTATGCCATAGGTGTAAAGATGTATGTGAAAGCTCCGCCCAAACGTATCCTTCAGGAGCTTTATGTAGTGCAGGGTTCTCTCCAATCTTACCAGGGGATCCCCGCCGGTAACACCGACACCCTTGGATTGGCAGAGCTCCACCTCTTTTATGATGTCTTCATCGCTCCTTACATGGATCTCATTTATCACAGTTATGTCCTTGTTCTTTCTGTAAGAGGAAAGAGGACAGTAGAAACAGTTAACCGGACAGATGCCGGTAACAAAAAGCACGGATTTCAGGCCCTTTATGCACAGCTCGCACCCTTTTGCCAGTGTACCGACGTACTTCGAGCCGGCTAAGCTCGTCTTTACCTTTCTCATGAAAAAATTTGTTTTTGAATGAAATTTTAAAAACTACCGAACAGAAGCAAACATCTTGCTGTGTGTTGGCATGACTTGAACTAAAATAGAAAAATCGGGCTCGGACGGTGGGGGACGCGCACCCTCTCGCCACGCCGGTTTAGGACCGGAGACCTTTATCCCCCACCCTCCGATGGAAAGCAACGTTGCCCTTTCGGTCGACCGTCGATGCTCTCTTTAGCACCGGGCCTCATCCCGAGTTATGCCCTGTCCAACCCTGGTGCCATCCACTTAATCAACTAGTTCAGGAAATATTTAAGTTTTCCGTTCTCTCAACATATAACTCTCAGAATACAGTTTCAAGAATTTGTATAATTTTTTGAGAAATCCTGCAGTTTTAATCAAAATCTGAAGCAAGTTCATTCTCAAAAGCTTCAGTAAACCTCCTGAGCTTTCTATCGTTTTCCTCCATCCTGCCGTTGAGTATTTCCACCACAAATCTAATATAGTTATCACTTACGCCGATCCTGTTGTTTATTCCCACAGGCACGGCAACATAATCCGTGGCTATAACTTCCACAAACGGAAAAGGAGTGATTCTGAACGCTCCGCTCCTCTTGAACCCCAACCTTATGCACAGGTTTATCAGCTTTTCTGCAGCTTCAAGATCTCTGCACCCTATATGGAGTATGAAAGACTCAAATTTGAGCCAGAGCACGGAGTTCGGGAAAGCTTTGCTCTCGAGAACCTCCCCTATCTTTTCAGCAACTTCCTCCACCTTCACCTTTCTGTGCCACTTGGCAACGAATTTATGATCCTTTTTCTTTCCCTTGAGAGGAACATGTGAAAGGCTTATCCTGCCGCTGCATGATGATGTTGTGAAGAAACTCCGCGTTTTGTTTATGATATCAAGAAGAGGTATAACTTTTTCGTCCACTTCCCCATTTTCCATCGCTCTTTTCAAAGTATTCAGACTTTTCTCTTTATGCCCGTCAAAATCAGCACCCATCATGAATCGACCTTAACCTTCCAAAACGATACGGTAGTCTGTAGCCACAATTCTATCTCCAAAAACAAAAACAGGATTCAGATCCATCTCATAGATCTGTTCCTTTTCAACAAGCTTTGCAACTTTGAGAATGAAAGAAGCGAGTTTCTCTCTATTTACTGGGGGGATATTCCTGAAACCACCAAGAAGTTTATCGAATTGTTTGATCTCGGTCAGCATTTCCATAGCATCTTTTTTTCTTATCGGCAGAACCCTCACCGAAAAAACTTTGAACACCTCGGCAAGCACACCGCCCAGCCCAAAGAGAATAACCTTCCCGAACAGCTCGTCCGTTTTTGCCCCGACTATGAGTTCAAACCCCCTCTCCATTTTTTCTACAGTTACACCCGTAAGCTTATGCCCTTTCTTTTCCAATTCTTTCACGAGATTTCTGAAAGTTATCACGAGCTCCTCATCGCAGTTTATGTGAGTAACAACCCCGCCAACATCGGTTTTGTGTGTTGCACCTTCCGCTACGGCTTTTATCACAACGGGATATCCTATTTTTCGTGCGGCTTCCAGCGCTTCACTCTCGCTCCTAACCAGCTCGCCTTCACATACGGGTATGTCGTGTTTCTTCACGAGCTCCCTACTCGCCCAGTAATCAAGCGCTCTCACACACACCACCCTTAAAGTGCATGGAACAAAACTATCTTATAGTTTTCTTCAGCCTGTAAGTCCTTATAAGCCCGGAGTAGTTTCTCACCTCCTCCACAACGTCGGATAAGTAGCTCTGTATGTACCTGTGAACCGTGCTTTTTGGAATTCCTGTCAGTCTCGCTATTTCCATTATCC
>JALVWC010000008.1 GCA_027038505.1 Nanobdellati archaeon | reverse complement strand
ACCTCAACCAACGCGTTCCAGTATCTGGTGGGTAGGGTAGGGTGGGCGTTCGCTACTGCTACAACAGGCATGCTGATAAACGCGCTCTTCCAGGACACGGTTAAATCCACAAAAAACATTGCCGAGTTCTTCGGCTATAGGTTTTCCGCACAGAGCATAGCGGGCAGTGCCGGATCATTCCTCGGAGGTTACCTTGGCGATACTTACGGACTGAGAGCACCTTACTTTCTGCTCCCGCTGGTCTATGCACTAATGATGGTTGTTATGATTTACGCTTTCAGGGACTACGGAGAGGGGAAGGCAGCTGATGGTGGAAAACATAGCATAACGTCCTCACTCAGAAACATCATGTCCAATCCCTTCCTATTTTTCAGGTTCTTTACGGAGGGAATAACACAGTCGCACTGGGCAATGGAACCGATAGTGTTCCCCCTTCGCTATCTATGCTATCACATCCAGCAACACAGCAACAGGCATCGTGTTCTCCCTTATGGGGCTGATATCCATGTTTGCCCTCCCACTCACAGGAAGGTTCGTTGACAGGTACTCGGCTATTGTGGGACTTAAGGTGGCATTTCTTCTTTATGTCCTCGCGTTTACCACCATGTCCTTTGCGCACAGCTTATCTGTTTTCATTGTGGGCGCACTCATCCTGTCGCTTGGAAAAACTTTCAACGGACCGTCCGTGGCAAGGATAGAAACACTCCACATCCGCGACGAGGTCAGAGCGGAATACCTCGGATACTTTCAGGCATACGACACGGTAACGGGAGCGTGTGCAGCATTCATTACCGGTGTCCTGCTCAAGTATCTGTCTCCCTGGCAGGTGCTCTTCGGTTACGGAGTTTTCACGTTTGTGGGCTTTATTGTCGGGTATCTCCTATTCCTGAGAAAGCTCAGGAGATGGAAGGGTGGCAAAGTTAGTTGAAATAACCATCCCAAGTATAAAGCAATCAAGCAGATCATTTTCTTCCCTTAAGCCCGAGCCTGAGGATGGAAAGTACCTCATCTTTATCAACAATTGTGTCAACACAACCCGCTTTTAAGAGCGGAACCGCCTGGATAGGTATGCCGATAAGACTGAGTTTTTCCGCAGCTTCCACAAGCTCCGGAACGCACGCGACACCCACCGCTGCGAGTATGCTGCGGGATTCAACACCTCTTTTTATTATTTTTATGACCATGCTCCCTCCCGGCACAATATAAATGTGTCTGTAGCCCAGACTCTTAGCACCCTCTATGATTTCCTTGATGACGCACGCACCGCACCTCTTACATACATAACCGGTATCGGTATTAAGCTCTGCTCTACAAGTTTTTGAATTTCTGAGGCATGCTGGCAGAAAAAGAGCTCTTTTTTCCACGGGCATTCTGGAAAATTTCTCCCTGTAGGCACGATTTTTGACAGCTATGTAAATCATGTCGAGAGCATCATCATCCTCCACAATGCCTCTCAGAGCTTTCTTAACCGCCATCCTCGTGCTTAGGTCAGCACCAGCAGCTATAAGCCTCGAGATTATCCCCTCTATGTCCATAGCGAATCTCACCGTCACGAGACGCTCGGAAGATCCACACCCCCTTCTCAGAGCATTACAGAGCTACATTTTTAAGCAGCTCCGCCACACCATATCCCGTGAGAAGCGTTATCATTCCTGCCATCATAATCCCCAGCGATATTATGATGCTGCTCTTTCTGAAGTTCATTCCCAGAAAAGATGCTATCAGCAGGCCTGTGTAGCCTCCGGTTCCGGCCATTGGTACGGCAACGAACAGCAACAGCGCAACCTCTTCATATTTTTCCAGCTTTTCTCTGTTTCCAGCGAGTTTCTTTTCAATATGTCTGTGGAAGAGAGCGTGTGCTATCCTGCCCACAAAGGAGCGCTCGATCAGATAATAAGCGGTTACAACACATGCTATGTTGATGGCCGTAGCAAGCGAATAAGCAAGCAAGGTGTTCCCGCCATGAGCAAGAGCATAGATTATTGCACCTCTGTTCTCGCTTACCGGCAGGGCAGCAAGAAGAGCAACCGTGACCCAGAAATTGTTTGAAAGAGCGGAGAGAACACTTTCCGTAAACATAACTAAGGAATTAAGCCCAAAATTATTTAATCTGTCGGTCCGTCCAGCTCGGTAAGGTCTTTCAGCTGAAAGACTCTACCTTCTTTGAGTTTCCACTCCTCGAAAAGAAAGGACGCAAAAACTTTCTCACCCTTAAGAACAAGCGGCAGCCAGTAAATATCATCCTCCCACATTTTATCAAAGGGGATCCCGTTTATTTTCACCCACACCGGCCGTGCTTCTTCCGTCTCCACCGGCGTGCCCTCCCAATCTTTTGTCATGAAAACATGAACATATATGACTTCTCTTGATCCGTCGGCTTTCTCATTGATGAATTCAAGCACAGCCATCCATTCGGGGTTTAAGGGATTAACACAAACCTCCTCCTTACACTCCCTTATGGCAGCATCCAGGATACTCTCGTTAGATTCAACCTTCCCACCCACTCCGTTATAAAGACCTGCGCCGAGCCCGCGTTTTTTCTCTATGAGTAGCACTTCCTTATCCCTCACAAGATAGAGCAGAGTCTGGATCTCGGCCTTCATCACATTGTTTCTTTTCAGAACAATCACCCAGATGTCCTGCCCATAATGTCCCAGCTTTTTGAAGACGTTAGGACTGGATGCGGTCGCAGAAATTAATAAATGTTTCAATCGTTCTTACCGCTGCTGCGTCTGTGGCGGCATCATGAAGTCATCAACGCTGTACTTGAACTCCGCATCCCCTTTGATCGCACCCTTGGCTTTCAGGTATTCCCTTGCGAGTATCCAGTAGATGAGCGCAAGAGCCCTTCTTCCCTTGTTGTTACAGGGTATAACAAGGTCTATGTTCGCTGGGTGATTAAAGCTGTCGCAAAGCGCCACAACTGGTATGTTGCTCCTCACCGCTTCATCAAGAGCCTGTCTATCAGCCATTATGTCTGTGATAAAAACAACTTTTGGTTCGAGATACACCTCTTGATAGGGGTTGGTGAGCGTACCCGGCAGAAACCTACCATAAATTGCCCTCGCTCCCGTCGCTTCGGCAAACTTGACCACAGGCTTGTGGGAGTTGGGTTTTCTTCCAACAACGAGAATGTCGGCGGGATCATAATTTGCTAGGAACTTTGCGGCCACCCTAAGCCTTTCGTCTATCTTCTGCACATCGAAGACACATATCCTGTTCGGCCGTATCTTGTAGATGAATTTCGTCATGTATTTTACTCTGAATCTCATGCCTATGTGAACGCCTGCAGCAAGATAGGTGTTGAGAGGTACGAGCAATTCTTCCTGTGTCTGCTGTGCCTCAACCTTCTGAGCAGTTTTCTCACTCATTCAATCTCACCGTATGAGCCTTAAACATCGTTAAGATTATCGTATACTTTTTTAAAACTTTCCTCGCGAATGCGATCAGAGGAGCCATCCGAGCGTTTTTCTCTCTCCTCTGTTGATTATGGTTATGGGCAACACGCCTTTCTCGAACTCCATTCTTGCAATTTTTATAGGATCAATCTCTCCCGTTTTTATCAAAGGAAGCGCACCCATCGAGAGCTGCAGGGCCCTTGCAGCAATTATCCTTGCTCGTTCATACCTATTGTAGTTCTCCATCATTTGTATCACCTCTCAGGTTGGGGAAATTGATACAGGCGTTGTGAGTAGGCATGACGTATGATGCCGACAAGGGTCTGAAGAGAGTAAGGAAGCGAGACAACCCAACGGAATATAATTCCTCTGAGTGAATCCGAACAGATCGTAACTTATCAAGTTTCCGTTTTTATCGTTTTTTCTCACCCTATGTACTGAAGATCCTTCTCCTCACTCTTTTTCTCACCCCTTCTGGTCTGTTGCTGCATTAAGCTTGAGAGGAGTTGCTCCTGAAGATTCTCTATCTTCTTCATTATTTTATCAAGCTCTTTGACCCTTTCCTCTATCTTGGAGAAGTCAAGCCCGAGGTTCAGATATCCGTCAAGCACCTTGAGCACAGCCTCTGTCGCCTTTGGATCTGAGACGAGCATACCCGAAGTCTCGCCCATGAGACACACTCCACCCATCTTCCTGTGCTTTGCAACCGCGAGCACAAGACCAGCAGCTCCTATTATCTGTCCTATGGCTGTGTCCTTAAATTTCACTCCGAGCTTCTCGAATGGAGCCATATTTTCCTCGCGTACTGTAGCACCATAAACCTTTGGCTCATCCTCAACAAGCTCACCCGTACCGAACCCACCGAGGGTTATAATTTCTTTAACACCCAGAGACTCAATAACATCAACTATCTTCTCGGCTATGAGGTAGTGTCCTTTGGGATCCATACTCTGCGCATCCCCGATCAGAATAACAAGGTCTCTTTGCCCCTTTTTCTTTGCCTTCCAGAAGAAGAACTCGAGCTTGAGTTCCCTTATCAAGCCCTTCTTGTTTGGATCAACCAGAACCACATGTGGAAAATGGTAAGAGTACATTTCCGCGAACTTCTCGGCACCAAGTTCATCAACGAGGTAACCCGCGGCGTTTCGGCCCACATAACCTATTCCCGGCAGACCTTGAATAAAAACTGGATTTTTGAGCTTTGGTTTTTTAATCCATCTTATAAATGTGCCGCCTTCCTTAAAGCTTCCTTCATACACGTCCTTAACATTTTCCGCCATTTCACATCACATCCTTAGTTGATCCATTCCTGCTGAGCTTGGCTAACCTCCTCCACTTACCGTACCTGTCTTCAGGTGAAAACCTCGGTGGGAGGGGTCTTACCGTCTCGCTTCCGCACCTCGGACACTTTTCCTTAAGCGTGTATTCATTACATTTCAAACATTTATAAATGTGCGGCATTGACATCACGGGATGGTTTCTGGTTGACAGACTCTGATGAGTTTTAATTGGACATCAATCACTTTCTATTTCTCCGACAACCCTGCAGTAACCATCATGCTCGGACAGGTTTCCATTCACCCTCTCCACAAATTCCTCAAGCACAGCCTCGCAGGCCTTGTAATCTCTCCCCTTCACACGGAAGTAATAATGCGGAGATGATATGTATTTTATTTCCATCCCTTCCTTAATGTTATTCAGGATGGCTTCTTTCACCCACTTTATGCCGCGTCCATCTCTGCTCAGGATCTCGAGTTTTCTCCTGATCACAACTTCCTTCTCTTTTATGTACTCTTTCGCAAACTCTTCTATCTTCTCCGCCCACTCGGGCGGGACACCCTCCTTTATCAGTGCATCCTTCCCCTCTTCTTTTGCTATTTCAAAAGCGGTGTACATCAGATCAAACTTCTGTTGGAGTAGAAAGCCAATTTCCTCATAAATTTTGTTTTCGTCCTTTCCGAGATCCTTCGCTATCATTTTGAGCCATTTTTCCGCCCTCACTTCGTTGTTAAACTCCTTCTGCTTCTCTCTGCGGGCTGCTGAGCTCACTCTTTTTATTGAGAGATTTATGAGCTTTCTTTCCCTGTCCACCTCAATGATCTTTGCGACCCACCTTTCCCCCTCTCTCACAAAATCCCTTATGTTCTTTACCCACTTGGGGGAGATTTCGGAGATGTGAATCATACCTTTTCTACCGGGATACTCCTCAAGCTCCACTATGGCGCTGTTTGGCCTTATCTCAACTATCCTGACGATTACAAGCTCACCCTTCTCGGGCCATTTCTCGTATCTTCTAATGACCATCACCACCAGAAAAAGCTTTGAATCATGCTTTTGCAGGAGTTGCCGCTTCAGTCGATGCGGTGGCCGGCCTGTCTATCGGCCCGCTCCAAGATTCGACAACTACCTTCGTTGTGCATGGCAGCTTGTACCCCGCTCTCTTCATCGCTACCTTGGCCTTTTCGAGGAACTCCTCCGTTGTCCATACCGTCATTATTTTCTGTCCCGCATCTATCTGAGCTGCTCTGCCGACCGGTTTGCCGAAGGGCCTCCTCATTCCCTGGTAGTATCTGTCCGCCTGCGCAACAGCAGCCTGGGCGTGCTCTCTCAAAACGTGATGAGGGTAAATCCTTATCTTCAGGAAGTAATTCTTATCACCGATGTTCTTTCTCATGTAACTGTTCGCCATGACCCTTGCAGCTTCCAGAGCATTATGCCTTATCTGGACCTTGTCCTCCGAAACAAGGTGAACCGCCACCGTATAGTTGTTTTCTTTTGTTCCCATCTCGAATATCCTGAGTTTTATACCCGGAACACCCTTTATGTACGCCTTTTTGGGAACCCTTATCGCAACCCTGGTGTAGGGCCTTTTCCATTCCCTGTAACATCGAGCAGGTCTCAAACCCATACTTCACCACCACAAGAGGATGAGTGTCTGACCACAAGCACCCGTACAAAAAGCTAAGATGTGATCTTTGTCAGTTGTGCTTCATACTTTTTGGATGGGATAATTTTTAAAATTTAATCTCTCCCGTCTAATATACCTGAAATATATGTTTGCAGGCTTTAACCAGCCCAGCTAACCAAAACCGTACCAAAATTAAGATTAAAAAACATGACGGTGCACGTGATGTATCCTGATGACATCATCAAAATCGGTAAGGTGGAGAGATACATTCTTGAGTCTCTTAAGCGGGACGGAGCACTGCATTTTACGCTTCTCGACCCGGAGTACGACGATACGGAATTCGTTAGAGGGGTGGTGGAGGCAGCGGATAACGCGGGCACAGATGCATTCATGGTCGGCGGTTCTCTCGGAGTTGGGTCAATGTCGGCTGAGAAGGTTGTTAAAGTGATAAAGGAAACAACATCCAAGCCGCTCATAATCTTTCCGGGAAATGTGGATAACGTGACAAGACATGCAGATGCGATATTGTTCATGAGTCTGCTCAACTCCAGAAACACGTACTGGATCAGCGGCGCTCAAGCTCTGGGAGCACCGATAGTGATGAAGCTGGGCATCGAGCCCATACCCATGGCTTACATCATTGTTGAACCGGGCGGGACTGTCTCGTTCATAGGAGATGCGAAGCCCATTCCGCGCAAAAAACCGGACATAGCTGCCGCATACGCTCTTGCCGGTCAGTATCTTGGAATGAGATTGGTGTATCTTGAATCCGGATCCGGAGCTGAAGAGCCAGTGCCGACTAAACTTGTTCAGAGGGTCAGAAGCGTTGTATCCGTGCCCATCATCGTTGGCGGGGGTATCAGGAAGCCGAAACAGGCTGCAAAGCTGATAAGGGCGGGGGCGGACATAGTGGTCACAGGAACCCTCGTTGAGAAGTCAAAGGAGCCAAAAGAAGTTCTTAAAAAGGTGATAAAAGCCATAAAATCTGCCGGTAAAAGAAGGACGAAAAGGAAGGAAGAAAAAAGAAACGAATAGTACTTTCGGATTTATGCTAAATTCTTGAGAGTTTTCAGAACTCTTACCACTTTTGCGGGCGTAAGGCTTAGGATGAGTGTTGTGGCTCTCGGGCCTCTTTCCTTTCCAAGCAGACAGAGGTAGAACGCTCTAAAGAATTTTTGAGGGGTCAGGTCGTGATTCTTCATGACTTCCGTAAACAGTTCTTTAAGATCGCTGTCTGTAATGTCGTCCTTCTTCTCTGCAACATTCTCAAGCTTCTCCGCAAGCTCGAGCATCGCCTCAAGTTCTCTGTCTTCAAGCATACTCTTTATCTCCTCGTTAACCTCTTCCTTCACCTCTATTCTGTACTCTTGTGGAGCGTACTTTCTTGCCCACGTACCGGCATGCTTTACCCTTTCCATTATCAAATCATGTTTTTCCCCATCATAATGCCCGGTTCTTTTGAGAGCGTTGACTATATCCTCATCTGTGGTGAAAATCTGCGCCACCATCGCGGCGTGCGCATAGCTCACGGGCACAACAGGAAGAATGTCACGAACCATGGACATCTCGTAAAGCCTTTTCAGGTGCTTCTCCTCCTTTTCGTTGTCCGCCCTTTCCATCCTGTGATAAATTCTGGCAACGGTATCAAACTCGTCATAGAGATTTGGCAGCATCTTCCAGGAGAAGCTCCTCATCTTCATCAGCTTCTTGCAGTAGAGATACCTTAACACCTCCGGCCTTGCGACCTCCAGCCAATCCTTCGGGTATATCACGTTGCCGAGTGATGCGGACATCTTCTGACCGTCTATCATTATGTGCTCGTAAAAGATCGGTACCGGTGATGGGTGACCGAGCACCCTTTCCACAAGCTCCGCGTTCACCCAGAAAGCGCTCGTGGGCACCTGGTATTCTTTGCCGGCTCCCTCAGCAACCACCCTCCACCTTGCCCACTGCGCGGCCCACTCGCTCTTCCACATGAGCTTGCCGTTTCCGCTTAACGGGTCTGCATAGCCCTCATACCCACATCCCTTCGCCACGTGTTTCTCAAACTGATAGTCCTGGCAGACATAATGGATCTTACCGTCCTCGATACCCATAACGCGGGGGGTTATTATCTTCCCGCAGTTTTCACATATCGGTACCCAGGGACTCCAACCCTCTGGCAAAGGCGTGGTGCGGTACTTATTCATTACCTCCCTGACGAGCTCAATGTTTTCAAGGAACTTCCTTATGTATGGGTTGAAACTGCCCTTTTTGTATTCCTTCCTCATGGAATACTTGGGCATCTCAACTCCGACGAACTCCTCGAGAACCCGAAAGTACTCGTCCTTGTGGTGATCGGCATAGCTGTCATGACAACCCCACGGATCCGGGACATCGCTCACAGGCATACCTATGTACTCTTCGTATTCCTTCGGAACGCCGGCGGGAATCTTGCGTAAGGGATCCATATCTTCAGCAACCCAGATCAGTCTGGCGTCATAGCCTGCATCCTTTAAAGCCCTCACCACAACCTCTCCTCTTATGGTGTCGCTCAACCTTCCGATGTGCAGCACACCGGAGACTGATGCCGAGGTCTTAACGATCAGCGGCTCTCTTAGTTCCACCTCTCTGTCGATGTACCGAAACTTGGTTCTCGTGATTACCTCCCTCGCTATGGAATCCGCCCAGAATATGGCATCATCAGCTTTCTTTTCCTTCAAGCCCATTCTTACCCCTCTTCTCAGCAAGCTTCTTAACAATCCCCTGCGCAATTTTTAAAGTCTGTTTATCGTTTTTCCACGTCAGCAGCTCCATGGCTTCCTCATACTTCACCCACCTGTAAGCATCATGCTCAACCACCGGCTCTCTCTGTAGCACAACGGCCTGAGAGGAATCCGCTCTGACCAGATATTGCCTGTAGGAATAAGATGTCCCGTCTTCCGCTTTCCACTCCGACTTCGGAAGTTCTGCGACAATTTCATCAACATCCAGCCCCGTCTCCTCCTTTATTTCACGCTTCAGAGCTTCAATATGATCCTCGCCCTCTTCCACGCCACCTTTTGGAAACTCCCATCCCTGCCAGTTCAGCACACGGTGAAGAAGAAGATAGATAGGTTCACCGTTCCTAATATCGAACACAACACCCTTCACACCACGTCTCACGTCCATATACGATCTAACCCGGGACAAATATTTATTATTATTCATTTCCATCAATAAAAAACATGGTTTATCGGGAAATAAAAAGCGTTGAGCCATTCAGTATGGCAATCGTTACGGGAATAATCCTTGGTCTGCTCGCGCTAATAGCGGCGATTCTGTTGTTCGCGGGGATGGAAGGTGTACTTTACACCATTCCCTACGTTCAGCTCACAGCCAAAACGTTCGGTAAAAAAGCAGTTGTATGGACGCTGCCCTTGCTTTACTTTGCGATAGGGTTCGTGGTTGCATACATCGTCGCTGTAATTTACAACTTCGTTTCACGGAAGTACAGAGGAATACGGATAGAGCTGGAATGATCGTGCGGTTTCAGCAGGATGAAAAGCAAACCAGTATCAAGTCCCTGTATTAGCAGTATGGAAGTTCAAAAGAGCGAAGGGAAGAAAACAACCCGTTGATTTTTCGCCACGAGAGCGTGCCGTTACTGTGAGTTAAACGGTTGCTGAGGCTTTGCCGGGAGAGGAACGGTTATTCCTTTTCCATCTTTTTGAGTTTTATGAGATCTCCGAGGGTTATTCCATAACCACTCTCCTTTTTCCTTCCCTCTTCATCTTTGTCCTCCGTAGTAGCTTCAGCGGGTTGAAGCTTTTCCAGGAGCTTTATGTTAAGAACTTTCTCTATTTTCCTTGCAAGCCTGATATCAGGAGTTATTTCTTCCCTCTCTATCTTGGAAAGAAGAGTTGTTTTTATCATCAGCTTTGCCGCAAGCTCCTCCTGTGTCATACCTCCGGATTCTCTCGCTTTCTTTATCAGCCGGCCGTAATTTTCAACCAGATCCTCACTTGTCACTTCATCCCCAGAAGAAGGAACCCGCTCACCTCTTGTTCTTGTTACCTTCTTTGGTGAGGGCCTATCACCAAAGGCAGCACATTTTTCACACACAAGAAGAGTACTGCCCTCAATTTCGACCTCAACGAGCTTGCCGAACCTTCCGCAGAGTTCACATTCACCCTCTTCCATAAACTCACCCGGGGCATACTAAGCTTTTAATTTGGGGTCGAAAAATTTAAATGCATGGTTAAATGTCCTGAAAAAATCTTCAGACTACATGTTAAAGAAGCGTACGAATCCGTAGCGGAGGAGTTCAGCAGAACAAGATCCCGCGCATGGCGGGAAGTTGAGGAGTTTCTGAAGAGGAACGGTAAGGGGGGTGCTCTGCTTCTCGATGCAGGTTGTGGCAACGGGAGACACATGGCAATCGCCTCTCGAATGGGTGTGAGGTGTGTTGGCATAGATATTTCGAGGAATTTGATAAAACTTGCAAAAATTAACACCAAACCTTACAGTTCCTTATGCTCCTTCTGTTTGGGGGATGTTATTGGCCTCCCGTTCGGGGAAGGTGTGTTTGATCTCGTGCTCTGCATAGCGGTACTTCACCATATTCCGGATGATGAAAGCAGGATAAATACAATCAAGGAAATTTTCAGGGTTCTCAAGCCGGGAGGCAAACTTTTGGTATCCGTCTGGAGCAGGAGCGCAAAGAAACTGCGGAAAGTGCCACAGAACGTGAGGGATGCGGTAATATGCTGGGGGGGTAAGGCGGAAATATACTATCATATCTTCTGCAAAGAGGAGCTGGTACGTCTCGCCAAAATTGCAGGCATGACCAGCTTTAGAGTGTGGGAGAGCAACGATAATATATGGTTAGAGGCTGAGAAAGACGGGCAGGAGAGCTGAGAAAACAAGATAATTGAACAGCACGTTGGTTGTGGCAAAGATGAAGATGTTATGGGATCGCGCTCCCAGAAAGTAGTACAGAGGCATGGCGAAGAGGTTGAAGAGGATGGAGAAGAAAACTCCCGCAACGCCACCCAAACCGCTATACCCTATGAGACGCAGAACAATTATGCTTGTCGCCAGTCCGAGAAAACTTGGAAGTCTTTTCTCAGCTTTATCTCCCGAGACCACGAGGTTGAGAAATAGGGATAGCCAGCCGATGATGATTGCATACGGCCATCCGAACCTGAGATAAACAACATAAGTTCCAAAAAGCACGAGATCAAAGCCGATTGGCAGGGGTAAAAAGCGCATATAGATTCTGGAGATCGCTGCCAGAAACACCAGAGAGAGAAGCAGCACCACTTTGTCTAAGAACTTGAGCATGAGAATCACAGTTAAAAGCATCAGACAGCTTTCAAAAATCCCGCTCAAATCTTTTCCTGAGAGAAGCTTAATGCCTTTGCCGGAGTTCATTTTCATTGGTTTCATCCCCCTAAAAAGAAAAGGGACATGGCGCCAAGGTCATTCCGCCCATCATGCATCATCCATCAGCCAAGGCTGATGAAATCATCCCTTGGGCCAATAAGAATTTCTCATCGAAGGTTTAAAAAGGTTTTAAGAGGTTTTAGTTTTCCGTTATCCGTTGCTATAACCGAAAAATTTAAATATTTCAAATGTAATTACTAAATGTAATTACTATATAGTAACAAATAAGTGAGGTGGTATTGCTATGGTAAGTGCTGATGTTAGAGATGCTATCTATCGTGAGGTGCTGAGTGATTTTGAAAATATCAAAGGCCTGGGGAAGAAAACTGCAGAGAAAGTCGCCGATTACATCTCTAAGGCTCTGGAAGAAAGGAGAGAAAACATTCTGGAAATTGTGAAAAGCGCAAGGGGAATCACAAAAGAAGCCAGAGAAAAGCTCTTTAAGTATCTCTGTGAGCAGTTCGAAAGCGAGAACGGTATTGTGGAAAGATATCTTGAGCAGCTTCCCGATTACCAAGGCAACGGGGGTGAAGACAACGGTAACCATAATGATAAGATACAGATACATGTTGATAAGATAGATACTGCGGGAAGACGCGGTACCGGCGATATCCGGGAGATCGGAAATGGAAACTGGGTTCGGGTAGAGGTAGGAGGAGCATCTCGAAGAATCAATCAAGATGACGCACTTTACACAACTAGAGGTATCAAGGAATGGTACCTTGGCCACCACGGGATAGACCCGATGGATATAATAAGTCGGGAAGAAGATTTTGATGAGGAAGCAGTGAATGTTGCAAAATATTACACTCATTACAGGGACGCGTTGAAGAACAACTTTGAGAAGAAGGGTATAAGAAAACTCACAGGAAGATGGGACAGCAGGAAAGCTGAGGAAATAATCAAGGCCTATAGGTCAGGAGCAGATGAGAAAGATCTCCCCACTCTCGAGGCCGCTTTCGATGTCGTGGCTCACGTCAAGGGTTACGACTACCTCTTGAAGAATTACAGAGACGCACTTGAAAAATTTGAAGCGAAGAGAAGGGACGTGTTCAGGAGCTGTAATCTGGATGAGAGCGCCTTCCAGCACATCATAAAGTACGAGGAGAGTCTTGCCAACGACATCTACCGTTTCATTAAGGATAACAAGGACAAGGTGGCAAAAGCGACAGTCTATGGTTTAGCTGCTGCGGCTACTATGAGGGCCTTGGAGGATCCGAATACCTTCATCACCGCGGTGAACAACACCATCACCGGAAACGCGACGTACTTCCCGCACGCAGCTCCTACAGCGGTTGGTGGTGTGCTCGGTGGTATGGCGGGACTCTGGGCTGAGGAAAAGCTCACCAAGTACAAAGACAACATAAAGAGCGGCCTGAAGAGGTTTGCGGGTGGAGTGAAGAAGAAACTCGGAAAACTTTTCTACAGAGAGAAGTGCCCGCTTGAGGGGTGAGGATATCTTCTTAACCTCCCCTCTTTGAATTTTTTTCTTATGCCAACTTTCAAACCAGCTCCCACTTCAACCCGTAGTGAATTATTCCGTCCTCTCCATCCTCATATATCTTGCGGAACACAGCTCTGACTCTTGCTCCGATGTCGAGAAGCGTCAGATCTCCAACAACTTCTCCCAACACCTTGGGACCTTCATCAAGCTCGATTATGGCTATGCAGTATGGCACGCGCTTCTCAAATCCAGAGGGAGCAGCGTGAATAATGGTGTAGGTGTGGATTTTGCCTTCTCCCTTCAGCTGGTATTTCTCAAGCTTACCCTTCCTCCTGCACTTCGGGCAAATAGCCTTGGGTGGGAAGTAAATGGTTCCGCATGTTAAACATCTGTTCCCGACAAGCCTGTACCTCGCTTCAAACCTACGCCATGCAAGGGGCACGCTTGATCTGTGGCTCATCTCAGCTCACCTCTCCGCTCTCACCATTCTCTTTCCAGTATGTGCACAACGGCCGTTGCACCACTCCCTCCCACGTTGTGAGCAAGTCCGATCCTTGCATCCTTAACCTGCCTCTCTCCCGCTTCCCCTCTCAGCTGCAGCACGATTTCAGCTATCTGTTTAACGCCGGTAGCGCCAACAGGATGGCCGCATGCCTTAAGCCCGCCGGAAGTATTGACGGGGATGGAACCATCAAGCCTCGTCTCGCCATCCTCCACGAACTTACCTCCCTTACCCTTATCCACAAATCCCAAGTCCTCTATCGCCAGTATCTCGGCTATGGTAAAACAATCATGCACTTCAGCAACATCAACGTCAGCAGGTTTTATTCCCGCTTCTTCATAAGCCATCTTTGCAGCAAGCTTTGTTGCCTTTATTTCCGTCAGGCTTTCTCTGTCATGAAGTGCGAGCGTGTCCGTTGCATGCCCGCTCCCAGCTATATGCACAAGCTTGTCGGTGAACTTCTTTGCCACATCTTCAGCACATACTACGATAGCAGCAGCACCGTCCGTTATGGGAGAGCAATCGAGCAGGTTGAGAGGCTCAGCAATCGGAGGTGAGCTGATCACACTCTCAACCGTTATGGGGTACGGGTACTGAGCTATCGGATTTTTGGTGGCATTCTCATGATTTTTGACCGCCACCAGTGCAAGTTGCTCCCTCGTTGTTCCGTATTCGTGCATGTGTCTTCTTGCCATCAAAGCGTAAAGGCCGGGGAAGGTAACTCCATGATACCCCTCCCACTCCTGATCGGCAGCCCCCGCAAGGGTTAACGCGGCCTCACCCGTTTTTACATCGGTCATCTTCTCCACTCCGCCGACAAGCACCACGTCATGCTTTCCTGAAAGTACAGCGAGATAAGCCTGCCTGACCGCAAGCCCTCCGGATGCGCATGCAGCTTCCACCCTCGTGGCGGGAATGTTCAATCCGAGCTCTCCAGCTATGAGCGATGCTATGTGCTCCTGCCCGATAAACCTGCCGCCGGACATGTTGCCTATGTACATGGCATCTATGTCTTTGCCGCTTATGCCAGCGTCCTCTATTGCCTTTATTCCGGCTTCTATCGCAAGCTCTCTAAAACCCTTACCCCAGTGTTCTCCGAATTTTGTTAGCCCCACACCGATAACGCATACCCTTCTTTTCATAAGCATCACTACCATCAGTCTTTCAGCTTACCCCTCATCTTGGCGTATTTTGCATAGCTTATGTAAATCTTTCTGTTGAGATAGCGCTCAAACGTGGGGGCAAGATCTCTTTTTTCCTCTATGAGGTCGGTTACCTCTATCGCAAAGGCATCGCTACCAGCTCCGCTACCGAATGAAGCAAGCAAGATAAGCTCTTTGGGTTTTGCCTTATCAAGTGTCGCGCACAGTCCGAGCAAACTGCTGCCGGAATAAGTGTTTCCCACCTTACTGACCACAAACCCGTCTGCCAGCTTCTCCTTCTCAATGCCGAGCATCTTCGCCATTCTAAGCGGGAACTTACCGTTAGGCATGTGAAACACGACCTTGTCAAAATCAGAGATGCTGAGGTTGGTCTCCTCCAGAAGCAGTTTGACCGCTCCTCCTATATGCCTGAAATATGCGGGCTCTCCTGTAAAGCGGGCTGCATGTCTTGGATAGTGCTGCATGGGTCTCCTCCAGAAATCCGGAGTATCGGAAGAATAGGAAGCTGTTGCTATTATCTTTGCAAGAACATTTTTTCTTCCTATTACGAAAGCAGCTCCACCACTAGCGGCAGTGTACTCAAGGGCATCCCCCGGAGCTCCTTGAGCTGTATCCGCCCCTATGGCAAGGCCGTAGTCTATCATGCCCGAGGAGACCAGTCCCAGGCACATCTGTATGCCGGCCGTGCCTGCTTTGCATGCAAATTCAAGATCCGCTGCTGTGTAACTGTTTCCAACACCCAGTGCTTCACCGACTATCGTTGCTGTGGGTTTGACAACATAAGGATGGCTCTCACTTCCGACATAAATTGCGCCTATATCATCAGGATTTATGCACGCTCTTTTGAGAGCGTTCTTTGCGGCTTCAACCGCTATCGTGGCTGTGTCCTCATCATCTCCGGCAACAGCCTTTTCCTCCACAAGCAGACCCTTCTTTATTCTTTCAGGATCCTCACCCCACACGCTCGCTATCTCCTCCACCTTTATCCTGTACATCGGAACATAACATCCATAGCCGACTATACCGGATTTACCATCTGTCTTCATGCGGTTCCACCCTCAGCTTTTGGGCTCAAGCCCCAATTCCTTCATCACATCCCTTACGAGATCCATGGTCATCTTCCTGCCCTCTTTTCCGGCTTTTTCAACAGCCCTCTCCGCAACCTCATCAACCTTTTCAGTCGGAGTTCCGGCCATTATCGCCAGGTTTCTTGCGTGCAGCTCCATGTGACCGCGTTGTATACCTTCGGTAACTATGGCTCTCAGAGCGGCAAGATTCTGCAGAAGCCCCACAGCCGCCATGATCTCCGCAAGTTCTCTTGCACTTCCCACACCGAGGATTTTGAGGTTTAGCTTTGCCACAGGGTGCACACGGGTTGCTCCACCAACTATCCCGGCCTGTATCGGAAGCTCTATCTTTCCCACCAGGTTACCTTCCTCATCCTTCCTCCAGATGGCAAGAGGTTTGTATTTACCATTCATTGCAGCATAGCCATGAGCTCCGGCCTCAATGGCTCTTGTATCATTACCCGTTGCTAAGGCTATGGCTGTTATTCCGTTCATTATTCCCTTGTTATGGGTTACCGCTCTAAAAACATCAGCTTCAGCCATCTTACTTGCCAAGACTATCCTGTCGACAACTTCCTCCCCGCCTATCGTCTCTGGTCTTATTTTTACTTCTGCTCTCGCTATCCTGTACACAGCAAGGTTGCTTATGATTTTGAGTATGGCTTTCCCTCCCGTTATTTCCTCAAGGATCGGAGCTATAGCCTCAACCATGGTGTTAACAAGATTGGCTCCCATCGCATCAGCACAATTCACAAGCAGGTGCACAACCAGAAATTTTTCCCCTTCCTCGTGCTCCACCACTCTTGCCTCAATATCGACAGGCCCGCCTCCGTACTTGAGGAGTGTGGGGTCCTGTGCCTCAGCGACCTTCAGCAGCTCTTCTTTTTTCTCAAGCACGGCTTTCCTGGCACCTTCCACATCATCAATTTGCGCAAGATGAACCTGTCCTATCATGACGGGATCTGAAGCTTCAGCCCTTACACCTCCATTCTCTCTTGCGATCTTTGCCATGTGTGATGCAGCAGCCACAACGCTCGGTTCCTCCAGAGCCATCGGAACGAGGTAGTCCTTTCCGTTGATGAGAAAGTTGACCGCAACACCGAGAGGGAGTTCCATCTTTCCTATGACGTTCTCTATCATCTTGTCAGCAAGATCAATTGATAAAGCGCCGTCAAAAAGCTTTATCTCATCATCCGAAAGGTTGGCAAAGTCCTTAACGAACTTTCTCCTTTCCTCAATGCCAAGCTTGTAGAATCCGCTTATCCGTGATGTCCGAGCCTTACCAAGCCTGCTTCCTTTTCCGTCTTCTTCCACGATCAAACACCCATCGCTTTTATGACCTTTCGGAAGCTCCGCTTATGGCGCAGTATGGAGAGGAAGTATGCACAGGTTTACCTCCTCGTGTCCAATCTTTAAATTATTTGTTGGTCTTGCTGTGGGAAGCTCTCGTATGTGATCTGGCTAAAGACCCAACAGCTATTCACCTTTCAATTTTTCTGCGATTTTTTCGACTTTGTATTTTTACTCACAACCTTGATCCCCCAGAAGTTTATATCGGCCATCTGCACCTTCATCTCAACACCCTCCATTCAACAATTGTCTAAAACTTAATTCGACGGTAAATGAAATAGAGAAGGATAGTATTTAAATTTTTTGGAAACGGCAAACTTAATATTCATCAAATGCCGAAAATAAAAGTTCGTGGTGTTCGTATGAAAGAACTCATCACCACATCCGCTCCGGGAAACGTGTTTTTCATGGGGGAGCATGCCGTTGTCTACGGCAGGAGAGCGCTGGTGACCTCGGTGAATCTCAGAACCAGGGTTACGGCTGAAAAGATTCCCCAGAACCGAGTGGTTGTCAGCTCGGCCGGCTATGGCAAGATCCTTGCGGAACTCGAAGGCTCATGTTTTGCGGTTAAGCGGTGTGACGATGTGATGAAGCCTGCGGCCGAGCTTCTTGAGTTCTCTCACCAGACATACGGTATGGAGCATGGAGCAAATATAACTGTAAGCAGCGAGATCCCGCCTGAAAGTGGAGGGCTCAGCAGCTCAACGGCATTCCTTTCGGCTTTTTTTCATGCGATAAATGCCCTCTACGACTGGCGCATCCACACCTCCAAATACCCCGAGCTCCTGTTGCCGTTCCAGGAGCGAATACATGGCGGAGCCGCAAGCGGGGCTGAGTTTGCATCGAGCGTTTTCGGCGGGGTACACATCGTGAGGAGAAAGGAAAGAAAGGGAGCGGGGGAACTCCCCATCGAAATGGAGCGGGTCGAGGTTGGGGGAAGTGAAATGCCTACCATAATCATAGCCGACACGGGTGTTAAGGCCCTGACCGCGGTGACTGTTGGCGAGATAAAAAAGCTGAGAGAAATTGAAAGCGATGCGTACGAAGAGATCTTTGACGGGATAGATGAGGTTGTGACGGATGGAATTTCGGCTCTCAGGCAGGGTGATTGGATAGCGCTTGGAGAGCTGATGAACAGGAACGCCGAGCTGCTTGAGAAGATCGATGAGGTAAGCATGGAAGTTAACAAAAGGTTCGGGGTTTTTGAGAATTTCGTTCCGATAGTTACGGCGGAGCTCAAGCGGATTATGGGTGCGGCAAGACAGGCAGGAGCTCTTGGGGTTAAGCCCTCCGGGGGAGGCGGTGGGGGGATAGCCATAGCCCTTGTGGAGGAAAGAAATGCTGAAAAGGTTGAGAAAGCACTGAAAAAAGTTGCAGCCCGTGTTATGATATCTGAGATGGGAGCTGAGGGTGTGAGGGTTGAGGGGGAGAAGTGATGCATGGAAATAAAGGTGTTTTGAGATTTGTCACCCGATTCGACAAATAACGAATAAAGTGTCGACAAAAAGGGTTGCAATATTAAATGTTACGGTTTTGATATTTTGATTACAGATCGAGAATTGCGATGCGCGAGTACCGGTGTATGGAAAATGTTGCGTGAGTTTCTTGAAGAAATGGAGGAAGTGGAGGAAATCAACAGGGATCTGAGCACAGAACTTGAAATGACACCTTTTATCTGCGGGGCTGAAAAGAAAAGGAGGGCCGTGCTCTTCACGCGGGTGAAGAACCACCCCAACGCGAGAGTTTTGGCATCACTCCTGAACTCGAGGGATGTCATAGCTAAAGCGATAGGCGCAAAGAACAGGGGTGAGATTATTCGGAGAATGACCGCATGTATGGATGCCCCCAAATCCTACAGGTTGAGGGGCGATGCGCCTTTCATGGAAAACGAAATCAACAACCCAGACATAAAAAAGTACGTGCCACTGCTCAAATTTTACGATAAGGATGGTTCATTTTATACCTCCAGCACCATTATCGTTGCGAAGGATGAGGAAATGGGCAAACTCAACTACTCATTCCATCGGATGATGTACCTGGGCAAGAACAGGTTCGTTTTGAGGGTAATACCCGGCAGACACCTATCGGCAATTCTTGAAAGAGCGAAAAGCGATGATGTTAATGTGGCTGTGTTTAACGGAGTCCATCCGGCCGTGGAGGTTGCGGCTGCCACATCGTTCGTTTTCGGATTCAACGAGATGGAGTTTGCGAATTCTTTACTTGATGGAAAATTGGAGTGCGTGGAGCTGGATGACGGACTTCATGTTCCCGCTCATGCTGAAATGGTGATGATCGGGAGGATAAAGAAGAATGAGCTCGCTGATGAGGGCCCGTTCGTTGACCTTACCGGCACATGGGATGTGGTGAGGAAGCAACCCGTGCTGGAGGTGGAGAAACTTTATTTCAGGGATGACCTCATTTACCGCACTATTCTACCGGGCGGTGTGGAACATCGCTATCTTATGGGCATACCCCAGGAACCGAGGATATTCAGGATAGTTTCAAACACACTGCCGAGAGTAAAGAACGTGGTGCTCACCGAAGCCGGTGGGTGCTGGCTCCATGCGGTGGTATCAATAACCAAGAAAGTCGAGGGAGAGGGCAAGAACGTTGGAATGGCGGCTTTGGCTGCTCACCCCTCCCTCAAAAGGGTTGTTGTGGTGGACGACGACATAGATATCACGGACGAAAGAGAGGTGGAATGGGCCATAGCAACGAGGGTTCAGCCCGATAGGGATGTGGTGGTTATACCCGACTGTAAGGGCTCTTCCTTGGATCCATCCCAAGACTCAGAAAGACATGTGACGGCGAAATGGATAATCGACGCGACAGCTCCTGTTGATAGAAAGGATGAGTTCAGGAGAGTTAGCTGAAGAGGAGAGGTGAAACGAATCTATCATCATCGGAAATAATCCGTGAAGACCTTATTGTCGGGGTGACACGGAGTGAGGATCGAGATGGGTCAGGGAAGGCATGCTGTCTGGGCGGAGATCCAGAGCATGGGCGAGGATATAATCGTGCTGATCGGCGGTGGGGATGAGCCACACATAGGATGTGTGTGCATAGCAACCCATTATGAGAAGAGGGATGGAAAGATCGGTTCTTCAGCTCTATCGATATTTAACGTCCCTGGCCATAAAGACGAGGTGATCGTGAGAAGATTTGCCGAGGAGCTTGCAAAGCACTTTCAGACAACTGTGTTGTGTGCTGGTGGCGTGCACATAAATGATGCAACCGAATCCGACATAAAGCTCGTGCTCGAAAATGCCGATAAATTGCTTATCGTGGTTAAGAGGGCAATAGAGGCGGGAAATAGAAAAGAGTGAGGACCTGAGTGTTCGTGCGCAAAAGGGATGCGGGGTGTTGTTCCGTGTATCTAACCAGAGAAGAGGAAAGGATGCTTGATGGCAGTTATGGGAATGTGGTGGCAAGATGCATGAAGCTGCTTGTGAAGCTGGGAGAGAAGTTCAACGCTGAGAGAATGGTGAGAATAGGCTCAGCGCAGATAGCCGGAGTTTCCTACAAGAACATAGGGGATCCGGGGCTTGAGTTCCTCGAAGGGTTTGCGAGAGAAGGAGCGAGAGTTAAAGTTCCGGCGTTCATGAACCCGGCAGGCATGCCTCTTGACGGCTGGAGGGAGCTCGGCTTTTCGGAGGAGTTTGCAGAAAAGCAAACCAGAATAGTGGAGGCTTTCAGAGCGATGGGGGTTGTGGTAATAAGTACGTGCACTCCCTACCTTGCGGGCCTTCTGCCCCGCTACAGGGAGCACATAGCCTGGAGTGAGAGCTCGGCTGTGGCATTCGCCAACTCTGTGGTGGGGGCAAGAACCAACAGGGAAGGTGGCCCTTCCGCTCTGGCAGCGGCGATTACCGGAAGAACACCGATGTATGGATTGCATCTTGAGGAAAACAGATCACCAACCTTCCTTGTGGAGGTGGAGGCAAAGCTGCGCGACATCGCCGATTTCGGCGCTTTGGGTTATATCGTGGGTAAGGTTATGGGAAAAGGGGTTCCGTACTTTAAGGGAATGAGCACATCACCCTGCAATAAGGACACTCTTAAGGCTCTGGGCGCAAGCCTTGCGGCTTATGGTGCTGTTGCGCTCTTCCATATTGAGGGCATAACACCGGAAGCGGAGAATGCGGGCAAAAATCTGAAAGACGTAGAGGACAGACTTAAGGTTGACAATGATGATATACGCATGGCATACGATGAAATGTGTTCTGAGGTTGATGATGCTGACGTTATAGCTGTGGGGTGTCCACACGCTTCCATAGCGGAAATACAGAACCTTGTTTCCATTCTTAACGGGAAACGCAGCAGAGTACCTATCTGGGTCTTCACATCGGAGGCCGTGAAGCGCATAGCGGAAAGGGCGGGATACCTTGATAAGCTGGAGAAGCTAAATGTAAAAATAATAGCGGACACATGTCCTGTTGTTGCTCCGCTTGAGGATCTCGGAATAAAAAAGATGGCTGTGAACTCCGCAAAGGCAGCGTTCTATCTGCCAAACACGAACAGCCAGGTGGTGTTTTACGACAAGCTGGAAAACATAATAAAGAGGTTTTGTTAAGTAATAGGGGTGGTGGTGTGGCTGCAGAGCATCGTGCGCGCAGGGTTCTCCGCGGAAACCCTGTTATGGATGGAGAAGCGGAAGGGGATGTGATTTTTACGGCGATGCCCATAAGCTTTTACGGAGGCGTCGATCTGAAAACCGGCAGGGTTATTGATAAGAGCCATGAGCTTTACAGCAGGAGCATAGCCAACAAGGTGTTCGTTTTCCCTTACGGTAAGGGAAGCACCGTCGGCTCCTATGTTATTTACGGGCTTAAAAAGAACGGGGTCGCGCCTCTTGCAATAGTTAATGAAGAGACTGAAGCTATAGTTGCAACGGGGTGCATACTCGCTGAGATTCCGTGTGTCGATGGCATCAACATCGGTGAGCTGAGAGATGCGAGGAAGGTCCGGGTGAATGGAACAAGCGGAGTGGTTGAAATACTGGAATGAAAGGTGTGAAGCGGTCAAAAGGTAACCGGGGGTTTGGTACTAAGCATGGGGAGGAGAAGAATCGTTGTCGCAATAACGGGAGCATCGGGTGTTGCAGCCGGAGTTCTGTTCCTGAGGGAGTTGAAGAAAACCGGCATGTTTGAGATTCACACCGTCTGTTCTCGGGGAGCGGTGAGGGTGGCCATGCATGAAATGGGGATAAGCGAGGAGAACTTTATCAGCAGGATTAAAGAATGGAGCGATCATGTTTATGGGGAGCATGAGCTCAGTGCCCCTATATCTTCCGGAACTTTCAGGCATGATGGAATGGTGGTGCTGCCATGCAGCATGAAAACCCTCGCCTTGATTGCATGTGGGGCTGAGCTGAACCTCATTATCAGGGCCGCGAGCGTTACTCTGAAGGAGGGCAGGAAGCTTGTGCTCTGTGTCAGGGAAACTCCATTGAGGAAAGCACACATCGAAAACATGCTCAGACTCGCTCAAGAAGGTGCGGTAATACTCCCCATAGTGATGAGCTTTTATGGAGGAAAGATTAAGGTAAGCAAAAGCACGAGTGATAGCTTTCGTGAGGATTTCGTTTTTCCTTCAGGCGAAGCCATGATCAAAAACATAATCGGCAAGGTTATGGATCAGATAGGAGTAAACTATGATTATGAGAGGTGGTGCTGACATGACCACGAATAAAGTTGGCCACGCTCGGGAGATCCGGGAGTTCGCGATCCTGAAGCTTGGCGGATCCATAATAACCTACAAGAATAGATGGATGCCCACACTCCACAAGGATAATGTCAAGAGACTCGCAAAGGAAATAGGGGAAGCATGGAACGAGAGGAGAGACCTCGCCCTCATTCTGATACATGGGGCCGGTAGTTACGGGCATGTGCTGGCGACGCTCTACAAGGCTCTGAATGGAAACGAGTATGAAAGGAAGCTTCTGGGGTTTGCTGAGATCCAGAGGCTCCAGAATGAGCTGAACGCTAAAGTATGCGCTTACCTCCAAAATCATCACGTACCCGCAACGCCCGTGCAGGCTTCAGCAAGCGCCGTACTTGAAAATGAGAAACTTGTCCACATGGACATCGAGGCGATAGAAGGTATGGTCTCGGTGGGGCTGGTGCCCGTGCTCTACGGTGTGCCGGCTTATGACAAAAAGCTTGGCGGCGGCATTCTTTCGGGAGATGAAATCATGAAGTATCTTGCGAGAAAGCTGAGGCCTGACAGGCTGATCCACGCAAGCGATGTGGATGGCATATATAATAAGGACCCCAAAAAACACCGGGATGCAAAGCTGATAAAGGAAATAACGAGAGAGAATGTCAAAGAGGTGCTGGATATGCTTAGCGGTTCAGCGTACTTTGACGTGACGGGGGGAATGGTAAGAAAAATCGAGGAGCTGATGGAACTGGAGGGCATCGTTGCGGAGATAATCAACGGCAATAGGGCAGGATATGTTAAGAGAGCGCTCATGGGAGAGGTGGGGCTTGGTACGGTTATAAAAACCTGATCACTCAAATCAGAAGTGATGGTGACTGAAGTTATTGTTCTCAGACTAGGACACCGAAAGGAGAGGGATAAGCGTATAAGCACACATGTGGCTCTTGTTGCAAGAGCTTTCGGGGCAAGCGGCGTAATTTATTCTGGAGAAAAGGACGAAGTAATGGAAAAAAGCATCGTGGATGTTGTGGAGAGGTGGGGTGGCCCCTTCTTTATCTCCTATGAGAGGAACTGGAAAGGATGGTTAAAAGCGTTTAACGGTGTTAAGGTTCACCTCACAATGTACGGGGTACCCTTCCAGAAAAAGATGGATAGGATCAGGGAGGAAGCATCCAGCAGAAAACTGTGTGTGGTGGTGGGAAGCGAGAAGGTTCCTTCTGAGCTTTACGGGCTTGCAGATCATAACATTGCCATAGGCAATCAGCCCCACAGTGAAGTGGGAGCTCTTGCTGTTTTCCTTTACGAGCTTTTTGATAGAAATCTCAAGGAGGAGTTTAAGGGAGCCAGGCTAAAGATCCTGCCTCAAGAAAGGGGTAAGAAGGTCGTTAAGCTGGAGGAAAAGAAACAGAATAATAAAAAACAAAAACAAAGAGAAGAGAATGAGGAAAAATAAACTATGGCTCTTTTTCCTTTCCTTTATTCTTCTCGAGCTTTATCACAACTCTGTTGGCCAGTTCATACTCCTTAATGGTGTTTACAGGTATCCAAAGGTTTGGCGGTATCAGGAAAGAATACAGAGCTTTTTCCTCGGCAAGCACCGGAAGGATCATACTCTCGAACTCAACACCATTGCTGGCATTCAGATCTATCTTCTTGCCCACAAGCTCGTAAACGTAAGGCTCGAGCAGGTACATACCTATAGAGGTGGGCTTTTCTATGAAAGGCTTCTCAACAAAATCATGAACTATTCCGTAGCTGTCTATCTCTCCGACACCGAATGGATATTCCGTTCCTGTTGTGAAAACGATCGTGGCTTTTATCCCAAAACTTCTGACACCCGTAAGGTGGTGCAGCAGTGCCTGAAGCGGTAGTGTGGGATCGAGCACAAGGTCATCGGGAAATACCACAAGGCTCCTCCTGTTTCTGTCTATCTTGCCATTCTCCAGAGCAAACTTGAAAGCCTTACCCTTTCCCTTAATGTGCTCGGGCTCGACGGAGTATCTCATGTTTATTTTCCCCTCCCACTTTTTGAGGTGGGAGATTATGTCCTCGCTTTTATGTCCGAGCAGGAAAACGAAATCCTCGAAACCACACTCCGCGCACATTTCAAGTGTGTGGTCTATTAAGGGTTTGCCGTTAACCTCCAGAAGCGCTTTCGGCTTATCGAGGTACCCCATCCTTTTAGCCATACCTCCCGCAAAAACCAAAACCTGAGTTCTTTTTATCTCCTTCATGATGTCATTGAGCAAGGTACATCACCTCACCGTTTTTGAAAATCGAGAACATTCATCAATTTTCACCTTTAATCAGCAGGGGGATTCCGAGCTTTTTAAGATTTTTGTGATGGTTAAGCTATCAAAAATCTCGACGGGGTTGTGAAAAATCCACCTCCAACATGAAGCAAAATGTTGGCATTTTCTTTCCATGTTCTATCAAAGAGTTTGTCATCGGCCCATGAGTATAACACCCGGCAAAGTACACCGCATGCTCTCCGAATTGTTTGTGCGGTGCTGAATCCATCACTCTGCATTCCAGAAATGCCGCACATCCTTTAGTGTGGTGTGCCTTTATTTTCACGTCATTTTCCATCTGGATGCCGAGCTCTTCCACTTTGTTTACTTTCCTCTCGCCCATCATCCCGCAGAACCACACTTCTCTCAGCATCTCTGCTGCGGGTATGCAAAGAACCAACTCTCTCCTCCTTTCACTTAGCTCGTAACTGTTAGTTGCCCTTTCACATGGATATGGGAGAACCTTTGCTTCATCATCAACAGGCATCGCCCAGGCAAACGTCACGATGTTGGTATCGGCAACCGGCAGGCAGGCGATTTTTGGATGCGGCAATCCGTACAACAGGTGGTTTTTTACTTCCATGATCAGAAGAGGAGGGTGGAAAAATAAAAGGTTTTTCCTGAATTCAACCAAAATCCCTTTATATCCTGCTCAGGAGCACGACCCTGCTGCGCTCGTCCTCTCCAGCCCAGTTATAGTTAAGATATTCATTCAGTTTTGAAGCATATTCTATTATGTCGTGGTGGTACGGCATGTTTTCTTCCTTTAACCTGTATCGTGAAAATCCAAGCCACATGTATGCTTTAACCTCAACGAAGTGGGGGTTTATCCTCTCAATCAGTTTGGCATACTCCTCCCAGTTGGAGGTGTTGTATCCCTTAATCATCGTCAACCTTACACACTTCCTGCCGTCATAACCGGAGAGGAACTCCACGGTCCTCATAAGCCTGTCCCAGAAGTCGGGAAGTGTGGGACAGTCAACACGTCTATAAATTTCCGGGTTTGGTGCATCGAGAGAGAGGTAGAGCTGCGTGGGCCTCTCTTCCAACTCTTCAAGCCTTTCCGGAAACTGTCCATTGGTTACAAGAAATGTTGTAAAGCCACGCCTATGAAACTCCTTAATCAGATCCGAGATAAGAGGGTATGCTGTCGGTTCCCCTATCAGACTTATGGCCGCATTTTTTGGATTCTGGGCTTCTTCCCACTTCTTCATGTTCGTGCCAGCATAGCCCTTAAGACCGGAAAGCAGCTTTCGGTGCTGCTGAATACAACCGTCTATTATGCTTGCGGGATCGTCGATGAGCGGGAAGGAGGTCATGTCCTCACTTACCGTCTGCTCTATGGCTCTCCAGCAGTATATGCAGCGGTTCGGACAGAAGAAGGCAGCGGGACTCATCTGCAGGCATGTGTGGCTCTGAATACCGTAATGTTTGTAATAAAACTTCTCTTTGTAGCACACACCCTGATCCTTTATGCTCTTCTTGGCCCATTCGCAGACCTTAACCGCCGAGTGATTGCCCACAATTCCGTAATGCTGTCTTTTCAGAGTTTTCTTGAATAACTCGAGCTTTTCATGAAGTGCGTTGTTGCTCCTTTCATCCATGCTGTCAAATTCGGATGGAAAATTTAAAAGGAAAATGTCAGATCAATGCAACGACCTTTTTTCTTATCTCCTGATGCAAATCTTCCTCGGATCTGGTGCCGTCCAGAATGATGATGTTATCGTTGGGTAGAAGCTCCGGCAGCTTCAGATACATGTTCCTCACTTTTTTCTGAAACGCATCGTTTTCAAAGATGATCTCGGTTGTGCCCTTCCTTTTTACATACTCCTCCACCGGAATGTCGAGAACAAATGCAATGTCCGGCTTTATGGCAAAGCGGTTGATCTCCTTTACCCAGTGATAATCGAGCCCCATAACCGTCTGGTAAACAAGCGAGGAATAGTAGCTCCTGTCGGCAACCACCACATCGTGGGTTCTCAGAGCTTCCATCAGCTTTTCATCCCTGAAAATAACTCGATCGGCAGCAAAACACAAAGCTACTGTTTCGGGAGCGTAATTCTTACTCTTCAACATCCTTTCCTTCAGAAAGCGCCCCACAACACCGTCTGTCGGCTCGGCAAAAAAGAACACACTGAAGCCCTGGGAGGAAAGAAAATCGGCGAGCATTCTTGCCTGGGTGCTCTTTCCGCTCGCGTCCATACCCTCAAACACAACGTAGAGCGCTTTCTTGTCATTCAATTCGAGCATGGATTTTAACAGCGGAAATTAACAATAAAAAATTGGCGTTGATTGGGATGTGTCATCCTGTGGCATGCTTTCGTGCCAAGCACACAACATCTCCCTACAATCAGTGAAATAAAATGAAGAATGCATAAATTTCCTGTTTTTAAATTTTTCATCCCCTCGCAAACTCAATTACAACGGGCGCCGTTCTCAAAACCGAAATAAAGACTGTGATGTATGCTACCATATTCGCAGGATGGATAAGGCTGGTGTTGTACATCGCAATAAAAAGCAGGAGGAACATCATAACCTTCATGAAGCCGTATAGACCTCTCATAATCCTGGAGGAAACCAGTCCAACAAACATCCGGGTTTTTCCCTGCATGAACGGAGCTTTTCTTGACTTTAAAGCACTGACATATCGTATGTGATCTATCATAAAATTTTTCGATAAGTAGTAGATCAGCACGAGAGGATTAAGGATGGCAGCGTAAACAAACGGAACCTGCAGCACGCACTCCACAGTCCTGTCTCCCGCTATGTCGTAGAAAGCACCCTCAACATTGTTTTTACTGCCTCCTTCAAATCTTCTTGCGAGTATACCATCCAGATAATCCATGAAGAAGATGAGAATAACGGCTGCTGCCCCGATACAAATATTCAGTTTACCGGGAGAGAATAACAGGATAACTGCTAACACAACTGCAAGAAGCCATCGAAAGGTGGTTATAATATCAGCGGGTCTAACGAACAGTGAGGATTTTTCGACTTTTCCCTTTCTGGCTCTGACCATTCTCACTAGGACATCCCCATTCAGCTGTACATCCAGCTGTGTTCCGGCCTTTCGTTTTTCTTTACCTTCTTCTTGACCTTTTCTATTGCGTTTTCAAAGTCTTCCATCGTAACCTTTGTCCTGTTATTTCTTATGGCAAAATAACCGGCTTCGGTACAGATCGCTTTGATGTCCGCTCCCGTCATGCCGTCTGTAAAATGAGAGAGTTTTTCAAACGACACGTCATCCGCAAGGTTCATTTTTCTTGTGTGTATCCTGAATATCTCCACCCTTCCCTCGAAATTGGGCTTTGGCACATGAATCAGACGATCAAGCCTACCCGGCCTGAGGATCGCCGGATCGAGGATGTCGAGTCTGTTTGTTGCGCCTATCACCTTAACATTACCCAGTGGCTTGAAACCATCAATCTCGGCAAGAAGCTGCATGAATGTCCTCTGCACTTCCCTCTCGCCGGATGTACCGACCTCGATGCGCTTTGCGGCTATGGAGTCCAGCTCATCAATGAACACGATGGATGGGGCTTTTTCTCTTGCGAGCTGGAAAATCGACTTGACGAACTTGGCACCCTCTCCGATGAACTTCTGCACGAGCTCGGAGCCAACAACTTCAATAAAGGTGGCGTTACTGTTGGCGGCCACGGCCTTTGCAAGCAGAGTCTTACCCGTTCCCGGCGGACCGTATAAAAGCACACCTTTGGGCGGGGTTATCCCCACTTTCTCGAAAACCTGGGGTTTTGTGAGTGGCAGCTCTATGACTTCTCTTATTTCTCTTATCTGCTCCTCAAGTCCGCCTATGTCCTTCCAGCTGACCTTCGGTTTCTCCACTATGACAAATTTCGTGACATCAAAGTACTTGGACTTGCCTATTTTTTCAAGGACTGTGAGGGAGCGCTGCTCAAGGATCACCCTGTCATCAGGTTCGAGCTTTCCGACAAGCTCCTTTGCCACATTGACGCAGAAATCACCGCTATTGAGCCTCACAACCACCTTTTCCGGAGAGATGACGTCAACCACACTTGAAACTATTAATGGTGGCCTTCTGAACTTTTCCAACTCCTCTTGCAACTCCCTTAATGAATCGCGAAGCAGCTCGTTCTCCTCCTCAAGGGTGAGCGATCTCACCCTTATGTTTGAATCCGAGTCCTCATACTCGTACGGGTTGCCGTTTTTAACGCTCATACCGCCTCCCTGATTTTGTTTTTTGTGCACGACCTTTATATTTGTTTGGTCGCTCTGATCATTATTTTTCACAATTTGCAAAAAGGGTTTTCGTCAACCGGGGTTCAGGGGCTTATCTCCAGCCTGAAGAACCCCACAGCATTCCTTCCGCATGTCTGCCAGACTTCCTCGAAGTTCATCTTTTTAACCTCAGCAATTTTCTCAGCCACTTTAAATATGGCTGAAGACTCGTTTCTTTTACCAAATCCGAGCCACGGCGCATCTGTTTCAAGCATGATAAGCTCCATGGGCAGTTTTTTAACTATCTTTTTGTGAGTCTTGCTCCTCAATAACAGAGTATTAAAAGATGCTCTGTATCCGTGCTCAACCAGCCACTCCACCCTATCCTTCACACCGAAGAAGTGCCACAGCACCCTGTCGTAGTTGTACTCCTCGAGAATAGCAACAGTATCATCGTGACTGTCTCTGCTGTGCACTATGAGGGGTAGTTTGAGCTTTTTTGCTAGTTCTATGTGCATTCGAAAAACCTCCATCTGTCTTGTTCTTTGTCTTTCGTCCTTTACCCAGTAATAGTCTAGGCCAGCCTCTCCTATTCCCACAATTTTATTCTTCAAACCCTCCAGCCGTTTCATAAACTCTTCGATCTGATCGTCGGTGTACTCGGGCACATGGATCGGGTGAAGGGATGCGGTTAAGAACACGAATCCCCTGTACTTTTCAACTATATTCAGACTTTTTTCAAGATCGGCGGGGTTGGCACAGCAGGTGATGATGGCTTTAAGCCCGGTTTGTTTGGCCCTCTCTATGACCTTGTTCAGATCTTCGTCATAGTCCTTCTGTTCGAGATGGCAATGCACATCTATCATGAAGAGAAGGAAATTGTTCGGAACTTTATAAGGATTTCGCCCTTATGTTATTCGATGCAGATTATTTTTGGATTTCCTGTTCTTTTGATAACCTGAAGTTTACCGAAAAAGTGAATAAAAACTTTACGTTCTCGATCCTGTCATGATCTCCCTCACGATCCACGCCGCGGTTCTGGGTGAAATGTTGTTCTCAAGCATGGGATTAAGTTCAACCACATCCACACCAACAAGAAGGTCAAACCTCTTGATATAATTGATGATGTCCTCCGCCCTCAATCCGATAGGCACAGGATCCGATACTCCGGGCATGATGGAGGGATCAAGGACATCAACGTCTATGCTCACATACGTTGGTTTCCTCCTGTCAAGATCATCAATACTGACCAGATTATTGAGATTGCTCAGCTCCTCCAGCTCTTCCCTTATCCCGACCGTGGCTATCTTGACATTCCCGAGCTCATCAATCCTCCTGAGCACGGTCGCATGGCAAAGTTTTAGACCCATGTAATCATCGTAAGCGTCCCCGTGGGCATCCATGAAGACAAGCTGCAACTCGTTAAACTTTGTGGCGAGGAACCTCACAACTCCATAAGTTATGGTGTGCTCTCCGCCCAGCACGAGGAGCATCGCCCTGCTGTTCCTTTTCCAGATGTCATCAAGAACGTCCCCCAACCTTTCCATCGTTTTCCTCACGCTTCCGTGCACCACAACAACATCCCCGGCGTCATAGACCTCATCCAAAAGTTCGTTGAGCTCGATGGAGAGCAGAGCTTTTCTGATTTCAATGGGTGCAAGTCTCTGTCCCGGTAGTGTGGTTTCCGTACTGTCGAAGGGCACGCCAAGGACTATCACTTTAGCTTCCTCCATATTCTCATTCTCTGAAACGAGGAAATTACGTGAGGTGTTCAGGAGCATTCTTCACACCAATAAAATTGATGAAGAAGCATTTTTAAAACGTTTTTAAACTGGTGCGAGGCAACGGCGGGTTGGTTGAACTCAGACTTCGTTGGGCATTCTCATTGATATGCATGATAAACAGTGCGAGAATGCGCATCCTTTCCCGAGTTAAAACATGATGATTTGAAACTCCCAAGCGTAGCGGTGCGACGCACCCTTGCCAAAAAGTACGGAAAGAATGTTCCGAAGAGATACACTTTAAAAATTTCGAACCCCAGCCTTAAACATGCCAGCAAACGGATTCGATCGGGAAGCTTTCAATGAGTTTATTCTGGAGAATGGTATCATCGGTTTCTTTGAGGAACCCATCCGGCTGAAGTCAGGCAGACTTTCCCACTTCTATGTGAACTGGAGGGATGTGACGGAGGATGTGTACCTTATAGACAGGCTTGCGGACTTTATCATAAGTTTCGTTAAGAGCAAGGGTATTGATGTGGACTGCTTCTTTGGCGTTCCGGAAGGCGCGACCAAAACCGGTATAATAGTGCAATACAAGTGGGCGAAGATGGATGAGAATTTTGAAAAGGGCAGCCATGTGCTTCCCATGGGCAGGGGGAAGGTGAAATCCCACGGTGTGCCGAAGGACAGGTTTTTTGTGGGAGCTCCCAGAGGCAGAGTTGTCGTGATTGAAGATGTGACCACAACCGGGTCATCCCTCATCGAGTGGGTGGAAAAGCTGAAAGAGCTGAAAAGCGTGGAGGACATCGTTGCCATAGCGCTTACAAATAGAATGGAGAGGCGTGATGACGGAAGGAGCGTTGCCGAGGTGCTTGCCAGGATGAACGTTGAATATTACGCGATGAGTAATGCCGTTGAGCTGCTTCCGTTGGCATTCGAGAGGTGGGAGAGCGAGAGGAAGGAGGAGGTGGGCAGGAAGGTGGAAGAATACTTTGAAAAGTACGGCGTGGAGAAGTTGAAGCTGATGTGATGTTATTTTTCGAGCCCTTTTTCCGGATAGGGAGCACAGCAGGTCAAAGCCTGTCGGATCCGGACTCACAACAACCCACTACGCCTTTCCTAAACTCTTTATAAGAATGAAAAGACCGAAGAGAATGAAGCCGAACCCCCACATGTAGGTCTCCAGCACCTCCAGCATCTTCGGACTCACCAGAAGCAGAACACCCGCCACCATTAAAATTAAACCCAGTATTGCCAATGCTACGGAAGAGCACCTGTACACCTTATCGGCCTTGATTTTCTTCCCCTCCACAACGAACAGAGAGTCCAGCAAGAACCCCACACCCATCCCTATAAACATGCAGGCCACGAAAGCTGTTACGATCCAGTTTGTCAATAAAAATCCGACACCCATCCCGATGAACGTGCAGGGCAAGAAAAATTTTCTTTTTTTAGCGCTCATATACCTATGATCATTAATTAATTTTTTAAATTTTTTGAGATTTTTGAACCACAATAGTTCCGGGAACCGTTCTCATTCTCCAAATCCCTAACATGAGATTTTTAGGTTTCAATTTATCCGAACACAATGATAAAAACCAATTTCCGGGAAATCGTGAATAACAAGTAAGTAAAAAGTGAAATACCCTCGGAAGTGTCCATTCGCAGCGAGCAGAACCGAGAAAACACACTTGGATTTTCAGACACATTCTGAAATTTGGCATGATTCGATGTCGGTGACACGACTATCTGAGCACAGTCTTCATCGAACATTTAGACTTTTATTTGGTGGATGTACATGTGCCGTCAGAGAATCCATACTCGCCGCGTTTTTCCCCCGAACATCCCGGGTTGATGTGTGCGCAGTAATACAAAACATATGTCTGGGTGCGGTGCATGGGCTGTACCGGATATTATCCGCTAGTTTCACTCACCCTTCTTGACCTTCACCAGCACTCTGTCTTTACCTGCGAGAACCCAGTACTCGGCTTCGGCTCCCTCCACCACATCGTTCTTCAAATCTTCCGGGATTCTGAGCTCAAAAACCTCGTAGGTCTCAAGATCCATAAGCTGAACCGTATCGCCGAGCACAGCGACTATCTGGGCCTTTCTCTTGTCCACATTCGGACTGGGGATTTTGGCACTGCCGGGGAGTGTCACCTCCCTTCTTTTTCCGTCCGCTATTCCCTCCGCTATTATTCTGCACTTGGCGCTTCCGTGCTTCCCGGGCGAAGAAACCTTCATATCTATTACCACACAGGGAACATTGTCTATCATGACATACGTCCCTTTCTTTGCCTGCTTCGCCTCTATCAGCTTTACATCCATCATTCCCACCTCCTGATCACTTGAGAGCTTCTATGCATTATATGACAAGACCTGAGAATGTCCTAATCCTCCCATATGTGCTAACTTTTATAAATTTTATAAATATTTAAGACTGCCCGACAAAAACTTCGAACATGCGGAAAGAAAAGGATGGAAAGAGAGGAAGAAAAAAGAAGATCATTCACGTGCTCGACGCTTCGGCCTTTGTGAAACCAGAGGGATTGAATCTAAGCGAGGAGATCTGCGTAACAACCCATGATGTGATGGAGGAGCTCAAAAGCCTGCAGGCGAAAATAACTTTTGATATATTTATTAAGGGGGGAATGGACGTTCTATATCCCGATGGAGAGTGCATTAGGGAGGCCATGGAAAGAGCCCGTGAGATAGGAGGAAAACTCAGCGATGCAGATCTGAGCGTGGTCGCTCTGGCCCTGTACTTCAAAAAGAGAGGAAAAGAGGTTGCGGTCGTGTCGGACGATTACGCTGTTCAGAACCTGTGCGTATCTCTCGGGATTAAATTCAGAAGTGTTGGTGCGAGGGGCATAACACATAGTATAAAATGGGTAAAGAAATGCGCTCATTGTAACCTGAGAGTCGATACTGATGAGAACATATGCCCGAGGTGTGGTCTCTCCGATTTCAGGTGGGTGCCCGCGGAGAAAAACAAACTGCGCAGAAAAAATTAAACCTTGCAGTTTGTCTGTTTTGAAATTCCCTTTTCAATCAGTAGCTTGTTGTTCATAAGCCTGAACCCGAGGTAGTATCCACATACAGCACCGATAAACGCGGGTATTGCGCTGCTGATGAATCTATCAACAATCATGATCGCTGCTGCCGTACTTAATTTTACCCCCAGCAGTTTGAATATGAGCAAGTATGCGGATTCCACAACTCCGAGACCCGCCGGCGGTGATGGCACGAGCATTGAGAGCACTATTATGGAGAAGATGACAACAACCTTGTCTATGCCAAAAAGTAACCCAAATGCATGGAGAATTATGTAGAGTCGTAGAATTTCCAACGTCCTTATGGCTAACGAATATGCGATGTTTTTCTTTATGTTCTTTGATAGAATTCTTCTGAAAGAGCGGGAGTATTCCTCCACCGTGTTCTCGGCCCTAGCCGCCCATTCGTCAACTTTGTTCACGAGAGGTTTTATGTTTCTGAGTATCCTGAAAATCCTTCTTAGTAATTTCAAAGAAATCCGTCTGTCCACGGAAACGTATATTGCAATGACGGTCAGAAAAACTATGATGAAAATGCCCCCAAGTATGAACACGGTGCCGAGCACTCCCGGAGTATAGATCCGAAACAGCATTATTAGGCCGATGAGAATGAACAGAAGATAGCTTATGACATCGTAGAACCTTTCAACCACGATTGACGCAAAACATCTCGAGGATGGGAGCTTTTCCACCTTGCTGAGAACATAAGCCCTTGCGGGTTCTCCTCCGGCCTGCGCACCCGGAGTCAAGATGTTTACAAGATATCCGAAGGATGATATAAGGTAAATGTGAAAAAAACTAACTTTTTTTGTTACCGTTTCAAGCAGGACTTTCCATCGGAGAGGGTACAGAACGGAAATAAACATCTGTACTAAAAATGCAAGCAGAATGTATTGTATTTTCGCACTCTTTAGGGCGTTAAGGGTCTCTGTGGGTCCGGCTATCATGATCAGTGCTGCAACCATTAGAATTCCTCCAATCACCCCCACCACTGTGGCTTTTTTTTTACCGATCATGGGCTCACCGGTTATTCACTCAACGGACCGTACATGTCATGAAACTAACACAAGGATACAAAAATTTTCTGACTTCACGAGTATTTATTGAGGAAAAATAAAAAGAGAATTACCATAAAAATTTTTCCTTGTGCTCATGCGTTGAGATATTCTTTTATCACGGTCTCGACAATTACAAGCAGCAGCGGTCCGATTAGAAAACCCTTTAAACCAAAAACTATCGGCCCCCCGAAAAAACCCAGCACTATGGTTAAAGGATGAACATTTCCCGCCTTTCCGCACAGAAGCGGTCTGAGAACAAGGTCGGGAACAAGAGAGAGGAAGAGCACACCCGACACAGCAACGCCGATCGCTTGCTGAATTGCTCCCATATAAAACATGTATGCCGCTACCGGCACGTAAACCATAGGTGCGCTGAGCACGGGTAAAAACGCAAATAGCCATGTAAGCACGGCAAGAACACCGGCATAAGGTATGTGAAAAGCATAGTAGATGGCAGCACTCATGACTCCAACAATCGTGGATATCCCTATGTAGGAAACGAAGAGCACACGGAAGCTGTTATCGAGGCCCCTAACTATGCTTTCTATCACGTTTCTCTCCTCCGTATCGAACTTTTTGCTCCATCTGAGAACGGTTTCTTTGAGGGATTTTCCATCTCTAAGAAAATAATATGTTGCAAATATGTAAACAAGTGTGCTGACCAGTAACGCAGGAAGGTTTTTGATCCATGAGATAAGTGATTGCTGGCTCTTGGTTATAAAGTCGTTTATCATACTCTTAGCAGCGGCTATGACTGACTGAGACCCCGGAATCTTGAGGTTGATGGATGTCAAATACTCGCTTATTTTTATCAGAGCCCCGGTTATGTTACTGGAGAATTTTTGCATGGTTGAAATAACTGATGTTAGACCTCCCGCAATGTAACTGATACTCCATGCTATGGGTGCAACCACAAGCAGCAGGGTTACGCAGATGGCGAGGTTGTAGGAACGGAGATATTTCTGCAAGAAGCTCACCAGAGGATAGAATGTGTAGGCGGTGACCGCAGCCAGAATCAGCGCCGTAACAAAAGGCCAGATGATGATGAGGCCCACAATTCCAATAAGAAAAACAATAACTTTATCGAAATCTATTATTGCCGGTTTAGTTGGTTTATCTTCGTTCACCTTTTTGGATCTGGAAATTCCCATAAAGAACAATATCGGAATTTCAACACTTATATATATTTTTGTCCTGTTCCCGATTTTTGTCCCAAAATCCCACTTTTTAGGAAGAGAACTTTTTGGAGTAATGCTCCACGCATCTTTCGATACCCTCTTCGAGCGAGACTTTTGGCCTGAAACCCAACACTTCCCTTGATTTCGTCATATCTGCGAGAGTGTGCATCACATAATTCTTTATTGGATTCTCCACGTATTTTGGCTTTATGTTCTTGCCAAGCACCTCGTTTATCATCTCAACAAGTTGGTTGAGCGAGTAGTTCTTTCCGTACCCTAGATTGAACACCTCAAACCTATCTGCTTTGTATTCAGCAGCTCTTATGAAACCTTCAACGACATCCTCTACGAAGATAAAGTCCCTGGTCTGTGTACCGTCTCCAAAGATCACCGGGGGTTCGTTCTTCATCATGCTCCATATGAATTGCGATACGAGGTTGGCATATCTTCCCTTATGCTCCTCAAACGGCCCGTAGACGCTGAAGAGCCTGCATGCCACCACCTCAATTCCGTAAAGTTGATTATAAACGTCTGCCAACCTCTCCATAAAGTACCTTACCTCGGTGTAGAAATCTGTCGGAAGTATCTGCATGTCTTCCCGCCACGGCACCGGATTTCCGTTGTAGATGCTTGATGTGGAGGCAAGAACAAGCTTGGCACCCACACCCATACAATATTCCATTATCCTCACAAAGTCCCTGACGGCAAGAGCTATGTTCTCTCTGTCATCCCTGTACATGGGAGAGGAGCTGGGAATTCCCAGGTGAAAAATAACCGATGGCCGGATTCCAAGTCTTTTCATCATCCGAACAACATCGCCCGCGTTACCCGGGAAATAATGGACACCCTCCTCTCTATTTTTCCAGCTCCCTGTGTGGAAGTTATCTATCGCGTAAACATCATAACCTTCCCGTAAGAGCCTCCTTACAAGATGCCTTCCGATGAAACCCGCTCCACCGGTGACCACAGCTTCTCCTTTCATTATGGATAGCACCTCTTCACTCCTTTAGATTTCCGCCGTTCATGAAATTTAAATTTCTGACCTTTTACATACAACGGTTTTCCCCGCATCCGCGGAACTTTCGATATGTTCGCACCAATCAGCGAGACGTTTTAAGGCAAGAAGTTTGTCCTTTTTACCTAATTCGGCGTTTTTTATCACATCCTCCAGCAGTTTGACTGTGGTTTCCATCCTTTTTCTGTTGACGGGATAAGGCACCCCGTCCTTCCCGCCGTGAGCAAACGAGAACTTTGCGGGATCCTTCCAGCTGATCTCCGTACCGTAAATTAGCTGCGCAGTTAGAGCGAGGGCTCTGACCGTAGCGGGGCCAACACCCCTGACCTGCAGGATTTCCTCAAAGTTTTCGGGGCTCTGGTCGGAAATCCTTTCAAGCAGAGTTATGGACGATTTCTGCAACGGAATCCTGAAATGGTTTGCAGGCATCCTCAGAAGTTTAGTTGATATGTTTCCTTTCTTCCAACCATCTCCCTCCTTTCTTCCCTCCACGCAGTTTCTTAACGGACGAGCATATCTAAGAAGGTTGTTTGGCGCCACCATTACCATCCATTTTTTCAGTTTTTTGATCTCATCATTCACGAGATCCACGCAGGCCCTCCTGACCTCAGCATTCTTTCCGGAGGTCATGTCCAGCACGCTGTTTTCTTTCTTCTGAGCACAGATCGCCGTATGCGGTTCATCAACAAAGGAAGTCGAAGCCTTGGAATGGAGCCAGTGATACCTCCTTGCATAACTGCTCGCTTCATTCATCCCCTGCTGTATCACACACCACCTGCCTCTTTCATCGAAGGCGATTACATGGTGGTAAAGTTGATAGCTGTCCTGCACCGCGGCATTATCCACCTTCGCGCTCATTCTGCTCGCGTAAACGAGGGTGTCGAGCTTCCAGTCCGGGATGTTCATGCTGGAGGCAAGAACCTTGATCTGTTCGGGTGTGGAAAGGGAAACTTTACCCTTACCCCCGGCGATTTTGATCGGTAAGTCTTCATCCCTGTTCACGGCCTCTTTCAGCGCTCCGCAGACGGTGGTTGTCAGCCCCGAACTGTGCCAGTCAAATCCAAGCACATTGCCGAAAGCCTGAAACCAGAACGGATCGGAGAGTCTCCTGAGCAGCTCAACACTTCCGTATTCCCTGATTATGATTTCAACTATACTTCTCGCAAGAGGCACCATCCTGCTAAAGAGCCATCTCGGGCATTTTCCTCCGTGCAGCGGGAGCTCCGCGATTCCCACCTTTTCCATAAGCCTCAAAGTTAACATTTTCAGAGTGGAGTTTTAAAATTACCACACTGTGCCATGCCGATAGAATAAATTATGCAAGTTTCAGTCTCCTGTTCGGGTATTCGCAAAACACAACAAAGAAATGCGATGCCGCACATGATTTATTTAAATTTTAAAAACCAGAGGACAGAACATGATCGCACTCGATATCGGTGGCACGAAAACCTCCGTCTTTTTCTCCGAAAAGGAACATCTCATCGAATTCGAAAAGAAATATGAAGAAAAAATCAGGGAAGTAAACAAAAAACAGAAATTCTGTATTGTGCCCACCTTTTTTAGAGAGTCTCGAGAGGCTTTTGATGAGTTCTTCTCTTTCCTCAGGTCTCTGGATGGGGAAATAATCTCGACTTTTCCCGGCATAATAAGGATGGAAAAAGTTGAGGGGAAATGGAAATTCAGGCTTTACTCCAAGCGGTTTCCGTTTCTCATAGGACAGTACGTTAATGTTAGCTTTGCCGTCAACGATGTTTATGCTTTTGCCTATCACCATGCAAAGAAGTTCTTCAGAGATGTCTATAACCGTACGAAAACACTGCTCGTAATTCAGATAGGTACAGGTGTTAATGCGATTCCCCTTAATTACTACGACTACAAGGAACTGCTTTTCCTGAATAAAATCATAGAGGCAGGACACATGATTCTGAGGCAGGGTAATGAGGAGTGCTTCTGTGGAAGGAGGGGGTGTGCGGAACTCTACATTTCCGGCAGGTATCTGGAAAAGTTGGGTGGCGGTGATGTGCACGCTGTTTTCAGGGATGAGGCGCTAAAAGCCGAATATTATGAGAACCTCGCGGATTATGTAAGCTCGCTGACGATTCTAGTAGCCCCCAACAAGATAGTTTTCGGCGGAAGCGTGGCGAGAAGCCTGGACACCATGCTCTTACACAAGATGGTTGAAGAAAGATTTCCGCACTTCCGCATCCATCTCAACATAGAGTACGAGAAGGATACATCAAGGCTCTCAAACATTCGGGGGCTTGTGGAACTCTACGAGAAATTCAGGAAGAAGATGGTAAAGGAATAAGGAGAGTTTATCATAAGGCTTTCTGGTTGTTGTTGTGGTGTTGTTCAGATAACGATTACAGGAGCTGTTTCTGTTTTTCGGAGACGGGAAAGTGGATGTTGGCTCATGGTAAAATATCAAAACATTTATATACTTTTCATGTCCAAATTAATGACCGTAAATCACCAAAAATTTTTACAAAAATTATGTAAAATTCAACAATTTTTTGGTGAAAAATCATGGATAAATCAATGAAAATTATAACCGATCACGACGGTACGTTCAGCGATCACGACATCGGCAGGGATTTTCTGGCCCGCGAGTTTTCAGGGGTTTACGAATTCCTCGGTATCGATGGAGAATCACCTCCGCAACAGTTCGTTAATGCTGTGGTTAAGATAAGAGAGCAACCGGAAATCATCAATAAAACTCTGGGGAAAGTGATAGCCGAAAACGGAAGGTGCAGAAACTACAACCCCCGCACGGATCACGGCGTGGAGCTTGCGCTGATGACCGTACTTGAATACGAGCTGAGCGGAGGAAGTGATGACCTTTCTGAGCGGTTTAAAGAGAAAGTGCCCGGGCCGGATACGACTTTAAGACGCTATGCGAGGGAGCTGATCTGTAATGCGCCGTTCAGCTTTGACCTCCATGTATGCTCGGCAGGTATAAGGGATTGTGTTAGAAAACCTTACGAAGAGCTCAAACTCAGAGAAAATCCGGAGAACATTTATCTCGAGGTTGTCGGCACGGAAATCCTGCGGAAGGAAGGTGAATCGAGATGGGTGGTGAAACCCGTCGGAAAGTATCACAAGGCATACGAGCTTGCCCGAATTCTCAACGGTAATGGAGGAGACGGAATTCCCCGTCCGTTCGTTGCCTGCGGCGATACTTCAGGGGATTCTGGGATGATGATGGAAGCGTACAGGAGGGGTGGCGTTCCCATCTCGATTGGTGAAAAGGCGAAGGACTATGCAACGATAGTTGTGGATGACGGAGATGGGTTTTACAGCGGTTCCCACGTTGTGATTGCAGCATACGCTGTTGCGAATGACAGCTCCGATTCCAGATCGCTGTACAGAGATATAATATCAGAGATGGGGCTCGACGGAAAAAAACCGAAAGTGAGATACGGCAATTTGCGTCCCCGAAAAATAGATAAAGAGATAATTTCCTTAATAAACGGAGGGAACACATGATAACCCTCTATTTCGGGTTCCTGAGGGAGGGAAATGCACGATGTCATAACTCTCGGGGAAGTGCTGATAGACTTCATCGGGGAGAGGGGAAAAAGCCTCAAAGACTGCGGAAAGTTTGAGAGGTGCTTTGGTGGTGCACCTGCAAACTTTGCTGTTGCGGTTAGCAGACTCGGGAGAAGCGCAGCTCTGATAACCGGGATAAGCAAGGACGCTTTCGGGGAATTTCTGCTTGAGACGCTGAAGGAAAACCGCGTGGTTACGGATTTCATCGTGCGGAGCGAGAAGAAGACTCCGCTGGCTTTTGTCAGCCTGGATGAAAGGGGCAGTCCGGATTTCTCACTTTATCTGGATGGCACGGCCGATGAGGATCTTGTTCTTGGCGTTAGGGAAGAGGCCTTCAAAAACGCAAAGATCTTCCATTTCCACACACTTTCCTATTTCAGGGAAAAAATCAGGCCGGGGCTGATGAAAGCGATTGAGTATGCACGAAAGCATAACTTAATAGTTTCGTTTGATCCAAATCTCAGGAGGGATTATTTGAAGGAAAGCGCCAGATACGAGCTTATTAACCTTCTCAAAGCGTCTACCGTGTTCCTTCCTTCTGAAGAAGAATTGCTCTGGTTTGCCAACACGAACAGGCTTTCGGAAGCGCTCGAATGGCTTCAGGAATTTGTGGAGGAGTCAGCACACCTCAAGATGGCAGTAGTTACTCGAGGTGCCGAGGGTTGCGTGATGGTTACCAGAACTGGTGAAAAAATTTCATGTCCGGCCTTTAAGGTTAAAGCTGTCGATACCACTGGAGCTGGAGACGCTTTCTCGGCAGGTGTTTGTGTCGGGATGCTTGACGGGATGGAAGGCTATGAGCTGTTGCGCTTCGCATCCGCCGTTGCGGCCCTTTCCGTTCAGAGGAAAGGAGCCATAACCTCCCTGTCCACAAGGCGGGAGGTGGAAGAGTTTTTAAGATCTCACGGCTAACCCGTTTTTATGCGAATCCTTCAACCTTTCGACCCGTGGAAATCGAAGCTGTGCACGTGCCCTCCCAAGCTGTCCTTCAACCCCTACACCGGGTGTGCGCATCGCTGCCTTTACTGTTATGCCACCTACATTCAACGTTTTTGGGAGGTGAGAGAAAAAAGGGATCTTCTCAGAAGACTGGAAAAAGACCTGGAAAGGCTGGAGAGCGGTGTGCTCATTTCAATGTCGAACTCCTCTGATCCTTATCCGCCCGCGGAAAAAACAAAGGAGCTCACAAGAAAATGTCTCCAATTAATGAAGGAACACAGCGTCAGAGTCCTTGTTGTAACAAAGAGCAATATAGTTGTCAGAGATGTTGACCTTCTTGCGGAGATGAGGGCTGCCGTTGCCATAACAATTACGGGCAGGACAGCCAGGCAACTTGAGCTGAACGCACCACCAATGGAAAAGAGGATTGAAGCGCTAAAAATACTGCATGATGCCGGAGTGCCCACAATCCTGAGGCTCGATCCCTTACTGCCGTGGGCAAGTAAAGAGGAATGGCTGGAGGTGCTGAAAGCGTGCAGCTTTGTGGATCATGTTGTAACATCCACACTGAAGCTGAAGATGGACGGATACGGCAGAATAGTGCTGCATTTCCCACAGCTGAAAGAAAAGCTTGATGAGCTTTACTTCAGGAAAGGAGAAAAGGTTGGAAGTTACTTTTATCTTCCCGAAGAGCTCAGGATGAGCATGCTGGGTATGGTGGAAGAGAAATGTCACGAACTTGGCATAAGCTGCGCTTTTTGCAGGGAGGGTGTGCCGTTTAAGGCAAGAAGCTGTGATGGAAGCCACCTTATACGGTGAACTGATGACAGCCTAAGGATAGTATGAACTTACCAAAACACCATTATTCGCAGGCTTTTACACACCCCCCAGCGTTTTGGCGGCCTGGGATAACATAAATATCCCGATCGCCAGAAAAACAATGAACAATGTAAAGAGTGTGTAATGGATGTAGGGTGGAGCATGCAGGATCATAAATATGTGGCCGAGAACCCACAAAAATGCTCCGAATGCGAGTACGCCCCATGCTCTCTTGAAAATTTTGAGCTTGTAGGAACGATATGTTCTAAGTGTTATTGTAAACAATATGAATGCAATGATTATGTTGATTGTATTGATGATGTCGATAACGAACCCACCCGTAGGCACGCCACATCACCGTTTTTTCGAGAACATCACATAATGTTTTTTACATTTCCTTTTTGATCTCGATATTTATATCATTTTAAGCAAATTGATACCTTCCTTCTCCACTTTTTCCATCGTTTCCCACCACTCCCTGACGTGGGATTCGATTTTCTCCATTATATCCTTCCTGCCGAGTAGATGCTTGAACCTGCCCTGAAGTTTGAAGTAATCCTCCACGGGTTTGAACTCCTTCGGCTTGTAGTTAATCTTGAGTTTACCTTCTTCCACCTCATACAACATCCACAGCCCGGTTTCAACGGCAAGCTTTGCAACCTTTATTGTTTTGCTCGGCTCTACATGCCAGCCCACAGGACAAGGGGAGTAAATATGGATCAGCCTTGGGCCTCCCTCAAGTTTGTAGGCTTTCTTAATCTTCGCCTGCAGATCCGCCCAGAACGCTGGGTTGGCCGTAGCAACGTACTTTGCTCCGTGCATCACAGCTATCATCGCTATGTTTTTCTTCCACTCCTGCTTGCCAGGGATTTTTTTGCCAGCCGGGCTTGTTGTTGTGGAAGCACCAAACGGCGTGCCACCACTCCTCTGCAGGCCGGTGTTGCTGTAGGCCTCAGTATCATAAACCATGATAATTATATCCTCTCCCCTCTCTAAAGCCCCGGAGACAGCACCGAACCCTATGTCTATCATCCCGCCATCTCCGCCCATCGCCACAACTCTCGTGTGGTTGTTACCTTGCGCCTTCAGAGATCTCTTGACTCCGCTTGCAACAGAGGCTGCGTTCTCAAACACAACATGGATCCACGGCACCTTGAAGGAAGTCTCGGGATACGGAGTTGTGGTCACCTCCATGCAGCCCGTTGCCTGACAGATTATGACATCATCTCCCAGCGCTTCAAGCACATGCCTGAAAACTATGGCCGAACCGCACCCGGCACATGTTCTGTGACCGGGAGCAAACTGCTTCAACCCTATTCCCATTTCAAGCACCTCCCCCCTTAGTAGGATGCACTAATCTCGTTTCCGTCCACGATCTCCACATAACCGCTCTTAACCTTCTCCGCTTTTTCCACAACGTATTTTACGGTGGGTCTGTTAACATCCACTCCGCCCAGCCCAACTATGAAATTCACGATCTTGGGCTTTCTTTTTTCATCGTACAGCGCATCTCTGACCTCCAGATAGACAGCGCCAGCATTACCCAAGGATATGTTTTTCTCCATCACAATCACAGTGTCTTTATCCCTCAGCACATCCTTGATTTCATCCTTCGGGAAGGGTCTGAAAGTCCTTACCCTTATGAGAGAGACGTCCTCAAGCTCATCTTTATCTATCATATGTTTTATCGTGCCGCACATGCTCCCCATGGCAACTATAGCTTTACCACCATCTCCATAAACCTCAAGAAGACCATCCCCGTAAGACCTTCCGAAGCGCTTCGCGTAGTCGTCATGCACCTTCCTCACAACTTTTTTCGAGTTCCACACCGCTTCGGCAAGCTGTTTTCTTAACCTTGCATAGTCCGCAGGGAATCCAAGCGGCCCCATCGTTACGGGTTTTTTGGGATCAAGTCTGTAAGGATAGTTGAACTTTCCGAGGAACTTCACAACCTTTTCTTTAGGGGGGATTTCCACAGGCTCGTAAACATGGGTAAGATAGAAGCCGTCCATACCTACCATCACGGGCAGAAGAACATCCTTGTGCTCAGCTATTTTGTAAGCCTGCACCACACTATCAACAACTTCCTGCACATTCTCGCAGTAAAGCTGAATCCAGCCTGAATCCCTCTCAGCCATACTGTCCTGATGATCGTTCCAGATATTTATTGGAGCTGAGAGAGCTCTGTTGGCTATAACCATCACAAGCGGGATTCTCATACCCGCCGAAGCGAACACCACCTCGTGCATCAGCGCCAAGCCCTGGGAGCATGTGGCGGTGAAGCTTCTCGCTCCCGCTGCTGTTGCACCTAGGATGGCAGATATGGCAGAGAACTCCGCCTCAACGTTTATGTATTCGCAATCAATCACACCATCGGCGTGCATCTTGGCAAGCTCCTGCACTATGTGTGTCTGCGGGGTTATGGGATAAGCGGCAATGACCTTAACATCGCAACTGGCAACGACCCTCGCCACAGCCTGACTTCCTTCCATTACCTCTCTCGGCATGATACCCACCGCATCCCTCACTTCTCCTCAACAACACTGCTTATAACTTTGAACGGGCACTCTTCCATGCAGATAAGACAGCCCTTACAATAGTCATAATTTATTGTGCACTTTGGCTTATCGTACCCCTCAACCTTCTGGATTGTTATGCACCCCTCGGGGCAGAACTTCTCGCAGATGCCGCAGCCAGTACACTTCTCGAGATTAACCACCGGTTTAAAGGTGCGCCACGATCCGGTTTTGTTTCTTGCAGTACTTCCAATATCCGTTATTATCCCGCCGGGAAGATCTTTCCGTTGCTTTGTTTTTGACATGTACACACCTCACTTTTGAAGAGCTTTGAAGATGACTTCGGTGGCCTTTTTGTTCAGCTCGGCAGCTTCAGGCTTTGAGGAAAAGTGCTCCTCTATGGCTTTTTCGAGAGCATTCAGCGTTACCAATTTGGATATGGCTGCAAAGGCTCCGAGCATTATGATGTTCACGAAGGGTTTTCCTATAATTTCCAGAGCGGTTTCCGTGGCATCCACATAGCTGACCTTTACTCCCTTCTCTTCAGCTTTTCCGAGCTTTTCCGGGAAGTGAGCAGAATTCACTATGATCTCTCCGTGGTCTTTTACTCTTTCAAGCACATTCACGCTCGAGAGAAGTGCGGGATCCAGCACAATGAAGTAATCTGCCTTATAGATCTGTTCCCTGAGCTTTACGGGCTCATCGCTTATCCTGCAGAAAGACATGACCGGTGCGCCTCTCCTTTCAACCCCGAAAAACGGAAACGCCTGCACCTCCATCCCATCATGAAAGGCCGCTTTTGCAAGGACATAAGCCGAGGTTACAGCTCCCTGTCCACCTCTACCAAGAATGGTGATCTCGTACATTGTCATGTTCATAGAATTAGGGTCGTGGGTATTAATAAAGTTAACGGTGTGTATTACCCTCTTCCTTCCAGAAGATCTCTCACGAGCTCGATGAGCTTTTCAGCATCCTCCACCAGAGCCTCGCAATCATCGCGCACTATTCTGAACCCATCCCATACATCACCTCGTGTCTCTCCAGCCTGTATGCATCCATAGCATTTAGAATACCGGCCGGAATTATGGAGCTGTATTTTTCTCTGAGATAGGCTATCAGGCACGCGTGACTTTTCTCAACCAATCCATCTTTAAAAAGGATGGCCCTCGCAGCATGAAACATGGCCATATAGCCATAAAGGATACATGCATCATAAATACCGTCCTTCAGGAACATAACAGCTCTTTTAAGTTTTTCCTCAGCGATCTCAACCGATCTCCCGGCCTTTTTCTTATCCGGCCTGTCAGCTCTTAAAAGCCTTCTTCTAAAGCAATCATCCAACCTCATTCGATCACCGGAAGATCACCAAATAACGGCACACCGCGGGTTATCACTTCTGTGTAGAACGCTCTGTTCTCCCTGTAAGTTTTTTTCCATTCACCCCAACTCATCACGATGAGTTGTACCCTTCTGTTAACTTTCTCCTCGAATTCCGAGAGATTCAAACGCTTTCTGCCACCTATCGCCAATATGTCAATATCGCTTTCGATCGAATCCATACCTCTGGCTGCTGAGCCGTAGAGAACAATAGACGAAACCGCGGGGATGTTTTTCTTGAGAAAATCAAGCATGCCCGACCTCTCCATCTTACGGATGGTAAATGCCAGCTTAAGGTATCTGAAAAATGCACTTTCCACGTTAGCTTTTACCAGTCGCATTCTGCCATAGCGTTTCTCCAGAAGCAAGTTTTCTTCCATCAATCTATCCACGCTCTTTTTGATATGTAGGGAATTAAGATGGGGTGAGATTAAGTCTCCTTGAGATTTCCCTTATATGAATCTCTTCGTAGGGGTGATCAAAAAAATACTCCAAAATAGGCCACACACTTTCCGGTAGCATGTATATGTTCTTATCTTAAAAACATTTTAAATCTTTGTTCTCTTTTTGAGAATATTTGTTCTTATATCAAGAACAAATTTCATAAATCCAGAGCATCAGATATTCATGGCATGGTTCTGGTGGTCCGGGGGAGATTTGAACTCCCGACCTCCCGCTTATCAGGCGGGCGCTCCGACCAGGCTAAGCTACCGGACCGCGCAAGAAGATTCAATAACTTAATTGAAGCATGTTTTTTTAAATTTTCCTTTAATGACGCGGGAACTACAACGAAAGCTCCAAGGTCGCGCTCAACAGCCTTAATACCATTTCGGTGAAACGCAACCGGCAGGCAACATCCTCAAGCGCTCTTCTCTTTCATGATCAGAACATCCAACCAAACAACAGATACCGCCAAAGCGGCACACCCACAACATTTATATATTTATCTTGTGATTAATTCAGGCTGTCAGCAGGAAGAAGGTGCAGACGGAGATGCCGCAGCCAAACTCCGGTTGTCACTCTCTATTGGAATGTGCAATACTTAGCAGTCATACTGCGGTATCTCCCGTTAAGAAGCTTTTAAGAAATGCAACTCCCTTCTATTTTGGCTTTTTCTTTTATGGCTTTGGTTTCTGGTTTTATGCTGATGCTTCTGAGGCGAGGGGCGGGGAAATAATGGCCGCGTGATTTTCTCTGTCCTTTTCCCGCCCCAAAGCCCCTCGCCTCAGCTGAAGTGTAACGGGAGCGAAGGGAAACTTTCCGATAAACTTACCGTTCCTTCAGTCATACATCTCTATCTCTGTTCTTGCATGGTGGTGTTTTCGGAGTCCGCAAAAGCTCAACACCAATTACTGCATGTTCTTCAAAAACTCAAGCACGGAGGTGGTCGGAGTGGATAGCGAGAACGTTGTGAGGTATATCACCGGTATTAAGGATCTGGAAAAAACCGTGGAGAAAAAGAGAATGAACGGCAATGAGATTGAAAAGATCATCGACGGTTGGATGGAAAATTACTGCAACACTTCTCTCACCTTTTCAGAAATTCAGGACAGGCTGTATAAAAGCGGGGTGCTGGACGGCGATGCGGATGTAACGCTGCTATTCGGCAGACAGCTACCAACATGTAAGCTGGAGCATGCGGTGCTGCTGGAAGTGTGTAAAGCGGTGGGAAACCATCTGACTGGGGATCTCGGGATTGAATACAAGGTATCACTGCCATCATTACCCATTGATGTCATGCACAGCAAGAACATCGAGAAGAGATGCTATGCGGAAATAATCATGGCTGACGGCGGAAAGGATTACGATATGGATCTGAAAAAAGTCGGCATAGCTTCCATCAGGGACATGCACCCTCTGGAAGCACACCGTCTAAAGCTGAACAGGGATAAAGCGAAAATGCTCGAGTCCTACTTCGGGACGAGCATAAAAGAAAAGCAAGAACCGCTGCCCGAGTTTCACAGGAGCATTATGGAGGAAAAGCTCGACGGAGAGGCCAATTACAGCAGTATTGCGGATGTTTACAGAAATGTGGCATCACATCTTCTCGATGATGTGGAGGACGGAAGGAAACCTTACATAGAGGGTGTGTGGGTCTCCCAGACAGAAGGTAAGGTGGTGCTTTACCTCATTGATGTGGACAGGAGAACGGCACGTCCTGCAAGAAAAACGGAAAAAAAGGAAGAGATAAGCATATCAGAGCTAAAAGATATAAAGCCGTGGATAACAGCAAGAGAAGCCTACAATTACCTGATACATTCCACACTTGCGTACAATCCAGAAGCCATTTATGTTGTCAGGGACGGCCTCCCCGGAGGTAAGTTCCAGCCCGCTCAGGCCCTTAAACTTCAGGAAACGATGGCCAGAGAGCTGAACATACCGAAAGCTCCGATAGCGGACTTTTCGATTGAGAGAGAGGCGGTACATCCGGCGGTTCTGAGAGCCGTTTCAGCCACACCCTACACGAAAAAGCTTGGATGCGATGATGTCGAGGTTGCCCTTCAGCTTTACCTTCCGAAGATTGAAACAGACCTCAGTAACATCAAGACTGCGGTTGAGGATGAGGACCTAAGCACAGTGGCAAGCGCAGCAACGAGAAGTTTATGTGAAGAGGTGGTTATGGAAGTGGAGGTGAGCAGGAAGTAAAATGCGCGGAGATCCTGGGAACCCTGCAGGAGTTCTGTGATCTTGCATCCGGACTGCAGGAAAACGAACAGAAAGCTGCGGAGTTGAGTGAAGAATAAAGGGAATGCGATGGACCTCGCAACAGGAAAGCATAATGATACGAATTCAATGATTTGCCAGAGAACGCAAAAGACAGAGTTATGGATTCCACCAGCCACACATCCAAAATCGTAACAATCTGAACCACAGGGAGAGCTACTGATGAAGAATCTGCCATTTCTCAAAGATACGGGGGAATTCTTGGAAATTATCTATATACTTGGATCCGCGGCCTTCTGCAGCATACATTGGATTAAGTTCTTTGCTGAGAGGAGCGCAGCATAAACGGTAAGAGCTCTTTTCATATAACCTGCTAAAATTATAAAGATTGGTGAGAAATCAGAATTTACGGGTGGTATTTATGATGAGGTTTCTTCGGAGAAAAAAAAGAATAGCTGTGTTTATGGATGGCCCGAACATTCTGCGCAAGGAATTCAAGGTCAACCTCCAGAAGCTGAAATATGAACTTGAGAAGTATGGTAAGGTGGTTATAGCCAAGGCTTTTCTTAACCAGTATGCTCCAGAAAAGCTGATAGAAGCTGTGGCTAACGAGGGCTTCGAGCCCGTCATCGGCATGAGCAAAATAAAAGATGAGACCGCTGATGTTGATGTTTATCTTGCGGTTGAGTGCATGGATGCTGTGCACAGAAAGGACATAGACATAATTGCTGTAGCAACACGAGATGCGGATTTTTTACCTCTCGTTCACAAAGCAAAGGAACACGGCAAGGAAGTGATAATCATAGGCAGGGAACCCGCTTTTTCCAAAGCGTTACAGCATGCGGCAGATTATGTTATCCATCTCGATAGACCTCCATTCGTGGAAGAAAAGAAGAGCAAGAATGCCAAGAAGAAAAAAGGAGAGGCGAAGTTTAAAAACAATTAACCTTTTACTTTTGATCTTTTAATTCCATATTGTTTCTTAGACCGCAGAATTTGTATTTCCTATTCTATACCATGTTTCACAATTCCAAAACTTGCATTTCTCAGCATAATCAAGCCAACATTTCTCGATAACAAAACACGATAATGCGAATCAACAAAAAATATATATCGATAAATAAATCTCCAAATACATAGAGGTGATAACTAATGACAAAGGTCAGTAATTTCGTGGATGCTGATAACTCCAAACTTCATGAACTCACACCTGATTTTGAAAATCAGCTTTGGAAGGCGGCAGACAAGCTAAGGAAAAAGGTAGAAGTGCACAAATACATAGTTCTTGGCCTTATCTTCCTGCGTTATCTCTCTTACGCATTTTACGAAAGAAGAAACGAGTTGAAAAGGTTGTTTTCCGATAAGAATAGCCCATATTACATAGATGATACAGAATTGAGGGAGCTTACTTTAGAGGACGAGGACTATTACCTCGAAGCTGGCGTTCTCTACATTCCAGAGGAGGCAAGATGGGATTATCTGAAGAATAATGCGAATCAACCAAACATTGCGGAGATCATAGAAAATGCTATCGAAATCTTAGAAAATAAGTATCCAAAGCAGTTGCAGGGTGTGATACCGAAGGAGTATGTAAATTCAAACCTTGACCACTATGATTTAACCTATCTAATCAACCTCTTTTCGGAGATAGATTTCGGATACGATCACAAGGCGAGAGACATCTTTGGCAGGATCTACGAGTATTTCTTAGGAAAGTTTACTGAGGTTGAAGGGAAGAGGGGTGGTAAGTTTTACACACCCCGTTGTCTTACAAAGCTTATAGTTGAGGTCTTGGACATTAAAGGAGGGAGGATGTTCGATCCTGCATGTGGGGGTGGGGGTTTCTTTGTTTCAGCGATAGAAAAGCTTGAAAGGGAAGGAATTGACAGATTTGAATTGCAGATTTATGGGCAGGATTCAGATCAGATGGCATGGAAGCTTACGAGGATGAATCTTGTCATTAGGGGAGTTGAAGGAGATATAAAAGTTGGCGACTCCTATCACGATGACAAGTTTCACGACATGAGGTTTGATTATGTAACTTCCAATCCACCTTTTAACGACAGCGAGTGGGGTGCTGAAAGGATTAATCCTGATGATCCAAGATTGAGGATAAACGGAATTAGAGTGCCTGTCCCTCCAAACAGCAACGCAAACTATATGTGGATTCTTCACTTCATTTACCATTTAGCACCGAATGGAAAAGCTGGCTTCGTTATGGCAAATGGAGCACTGTCGGCTGGTGGTGTAGAGGGAGAGATAAGAGAAGCGATAGTCAAGACTGATCTCGTTTACGGAATTGTTGCCTGTCCACCAAAGCTATTCTACAACGTATCGTTGCCAGTTTCTCTTTGGTTCGTTAGGAAGGAAAAGCCAGAATACATGAAAGGGAAGGTGCTTTTCGTAAATGCCAAGGATCTTTACACACCGATTTCAAGAAGGTAGAATGTAATGACTGACGAGCATATAGCGAAAATAGTTGAGGAGTTCAGGCTTTTTGAGAAGGGAGAGCTTGACAAGATAGATGAGGTGGGGTTTGCTAAGGTTGCGACAATAGAGGAGATAGCAAGGAATAACTACGTTTTGACACCGGGAAGATATGTCGGAGTTAAGCTGGAGTTAGATGATCAGAGGACATTTGAAGAGAAGATGAGAAAATACAGTAAAGAATTAGCCGAGCTCTTGAAGCGGGAAAAAGAACTCACGGCAAAAGTGAGAGAGATTTTTGAAACATTAGGATATGGGTTGGAGAGTTGAGAATATGGATCCTGCCAAGATTGAGCTTCGAGAGTTATTAAAGGAGGTATATACAGGAAAAATAGTAATACCAGATTTTCAAAGAAGCTTTGTATGGTATCCAGAAGATGTTAGGGAATTATTAGTTTCTATTGTGGGGGGATACTATATAGACTCAATTCTATGGTTAGAGACCACATACAGCAAAGATCCAACGCTTAATGAAGCACCATTTGCATTAAGGCTTATAGAGGGGGTTAAAGAAGTCAATCCTCAGGCTAAAATACAATCGGTGGTAAAAGTTATACTTGATGGTCAGCAAAGAATAACTTCTCTCTTTTATGCGTTTTACCAGCCAGAAATACCATTAAGAGAATCAAGACACCCTCACAGATTTTACCTTGATATTGAGAAAGCATTAAATGGAGAATGGGAAGATGCAGTTATTAGTAAGAGCACTTTTTATAGAAAGGAAATTCAAAAGCTAGAAGAAGATGAGAACATAATCGCTTTTTCAGACCTACGAGATTTGGATGTAATAATTGAAAAATTCAGTGATCACCCCAAATTCCGTGAGATAATGAAGATTGCAAGTAGAATTGTGGGGTATAAGGTTCATGTAGTCACCTTGCCTGCGGATACTCCCTTGGAGAAAATAGTGGAAACATTTGAGAGAATAAATAGAACTGGGCTTCTACTTTCTCTGTTTGACTTGTTAACTGCAAGATTATATAATCATGGAATAAAACTAAGAGAATTGCTTAAACAATCAAAGGGCAAGTATGAATTCATAAAGTACGTCAAAGAGGAATTTATCCTCAAAACAATAGCATTAATACGGGGGATAGAACCAAAACGTGCAAATGTACTTAATTTATCTCAAGTAGATTTTGAGAGAGACTGGGAAACAGCATGTAAAATGTTAGAATTAGCATACAGACGAACAAAAGACAGTTATGGTGTTTTAGAGTTTGATAAATGGATGCCATACACTACAATGCTGATCCCCATGGCTGCAATGATACACTTTCTGAAAAAGAATAGTCTTGACACTAAAGAAAACTATGAAAAAATAGACCGCTGGTATTGGGCGTCAGTATTCTCCAAGAGATATGACCAAGCGGTTGATACTAAGTCATTTAGGGATTTGAAAGATTTCAAAGAATGGATTTTGAATGGCAAAGTACCAAACTTCATAACAAAATTCAATATCAATGAAGTGGACTTAGATGTCGAGAGTAGTTATTCAGCTATTCACAAGGCAGTGTTATGTTTGATAGCTCTGAAAGGAGCGTTGGACTTCCGAACAGGACAGTCACCAAAATTTGAAATAGAAAAAGTTCAAATTGATCATATTTTCCCAAAATCAATGTTCAAAGATAATCGAGTTGTTGTAAAAACCTTAATATCTACAAATCAAAAGAAATCCTCTAAGAGACCATCAAAGTATTTTAAGGAACTTATTGAAAGTATGGGGAAAGAAAAAGTTAAGGAAATTCTGAAGACTCACTTGATACCCGAAGAAGCTCTTGATTGTCTCTTAAGGGATGATATAGAATGCTTTATCAAAATGAGAAAGAGGGCTATATTAACTGAGATTAAAAAACGAGTTGATATAGGATATAAGCTGGAGGCATGATATATTATGAGAAAATATCAAAGTCTCAGATTTTAGGGAATATACTTTGTATTTGGTGAATTAAAATGACTGCCAAAAAGAAATCCAAGAAAAAGAGAATCTACAATCCGGTAACCAAAAAATATTATTCTATCCGACAAAGAACGACAAAATATGGTAGAGCAGGTCAAATTAAGGGTTTATGGAGCTATAAGAAGAAAAAGAAGGGGTGAGCGAGATAGCTAAAAGAGAAATGACCAGATTTGTCATAGACAGTAATGTTTTAGTTCATTGGTTGATGTCCCATAAGATAATAGGTTACATAATCACCGAGCAGAAGTTATCTCCTGAATTCAAGAGAGTATATGATAAAAGATATGAAAAGTCAGTTAGATTTATTGACTATGTTCTATCAAATCCAAGAGAGAATAAAGATGTTGTAGTAGTGGAGTTTTCACTGAGTGAAATTTTCTCTGGAGTTCGAGAAGAAGCTAGAACGGTAATTATGCTTAATAAAGGGATACCTCTTTCGAGATGGATATCACGACGGGAAACACGAGAGGCAACTATCCCAGAAAAAGTTGGAAAGAGGATATATGAACTTACGTTAGAAGGATTTGATGTATTATTTAGGACGGAAGTTATAGGAATTATACCAACTGCCACTCCTTCAGCATTTCCAGATTTCTTTGAGGTATATTCTTCCTTAATTTTCTACAATCCCGAACTGACAACCCAGGACGCACTACTTCTCACTACTGCGATATTTGAAGACACAGATTATTTTGTTACGATGGATGGATACCTTACAAAGCTGAACAAAGCTTTACGTGATGCATATAATATTCGTATAATAAGACCGGATAAAGCGTTGAATATATACCGCTCATAGGAGGTAGAGGTTTATGGTCAAATTCAGATGGGAAATGGAGTTCAGGGAAACGGAGATTGGGGAGATGCCGAAGGATTGGGAGACTAAGGAACTCGGAAAGGTTATTAAAATTAATAAAAAACCAAGAAATACTGACAAAAAGCCAATCGCATTCATCAGCATGGAAAATATTCCTGAAGATGGTCTTTACCCAAAATTTGAGGTAAAGAATCCAAATGAAGTAAAAAGCGGAATTGAGGTTTTCTCAGGTTCATTACTATTAGCTAAGATAACCCCATCGTTTGAGCATGGAAAAAGCTGTATTGTTCCAAAAGAGAGTAATTATAAGTGGGTAGCTACGATTGAAGTCTTTTCAATCCTTCCAAAAGACGATATGGTGGATTTACTTTACCTGTTCTATTTTTTTAAGTTTCCAGTTATTAGAGAAGGATTGCAATATACTATGACTGGTACAAGTGGGAGGCAACGTGTGCCCAAAGACGCTTTAGAACAGTTGGAAATCCCTTACCCACCCCCAGAAGAACAAACCCGCATCGCAACCGTTCTTTCATGGTTCGACGACCTCATAGAGAACAAACGCAAGCAGAACGAGATTCTGGAAAAGATGGCGATGGCGATATTCAAAAGCTGGTTCATCGATTTTGAGCCTTTCCAAGATGAGGAGTTCGTTTATAACGAGGAGCTGGACATGGAGATTCCAAAGGGTTGGGAAATCAGAGAGTTAAAAAATATAGCTGAAGTTATAATGGGGCAATCTCCACCTTCTAAATACTATAACCAAGAAGGAAGAGGGTTGCCATTTATTCAGGGAAAGGGGCAGTTTGGACAATATACACCACATACAGATACATATAGCACCCAAATTAGCAAGATGGCAAAACCATTTGATATATTGGTAACTGTAAGAGCACCCGTGGGAGAGCTAAATATTGCAGATAGAGAATATGTCATTGGAAGGGGCATAGCAGCCCTAAGAAGTGAATTTTGGACATTTTTATATGTTTATCTGAAGACATATAATGAAATTTTAAAATCCTTTGAAAGAGGAACTACCTTTGATGCTATAACAAAGCCTGAATTGGAAAGTATTAAGATTCTGCTTCCACCACAATCGATCCTTCAACGCTTCCATTTTCTCGTCGAACCTATCTTCAAGAAAATAATAAATAATCAGAAAGAAATAATAATTTTAAAAAAGATTCAGGATACACTACTGCCTCAGTTAGTGTTTGGCAGACTGAGAGTGGAGGGGTTGTAAGATGCCAAGAAACTTCTTGGCTCCATATAGATTTGAAATTGTTGGAGATAGTGAGCAAGACTTCTTAAATTTCTTACAAAATAACAAAGGAATGGATATATAGACGACCAAGACCAAACTACTCTCATATTAAACTCAGTAAACATCCGAGATAACAAGGCATGGGGTTGTATTCAATATGGCAGATATGGTGCAAAAAGTCCAGTTGTAAATGTAGACACTCAACAAATAACTAAAACAATTGAGCCAAACGAATCACCACTTTATGATTATTTTTACCTTATTGAGTATGACAACAGCACCAGAAGGGGGTATCTTATACTTCAAAGGATAGGCAATATTGGCGTAAGATCAATTTTTTCATGTGCACTTAAAGATTGGGGTTTAGATGTTAAAATAGAACCTGTAATTCTTGGATTAAAAGGGTTGTTGAATAACCCGATAATGGAATTTAAGATAAAAATACCAAAAAAGCCAACAGATGTGGATAGGAGATTAGAGAAAGTGGAAATTGAAAATGAAGATGAGATGTATGTAGAAGTTTCAATAAAATCAAAGAGAAACAGGTTTTTACAATTAGCAAATAAAATAAAGCAGGCATTTGAAAACAATAATTTAAGCGATATTGGGTGTATCTATGATGAAAATGAGGAGATCAGTATCGTTGTGAAAGTTGGTAGAAGTCAACGTACCATTAATATTACTAAGGGAAAACTTCGAACTTGGGTGGAAGTAGAGAACGTGAACAACATAAAATATGAAGCTGAGCAATTATTAAAAGAGATAAGAGATATTGGAGGAGACTGATGTACGCTCCAATCAACTTCTTTGAAATCATATATGATTACTACAAACACATGAAAAAGGACTTTGAACTCATACCGTTTATTATCACTTTAGTCATAATTCCATTTGCCTTATCTTTCCTTTTCATCCTTACTATAAAAGATGAATCAGGGTTTTATAACAATTTTATTAATGTATCTGCCATACTGATACCTTTACTTTTGAATCTTATGATGGTTGTTTACTATAGCTTAGAAAGAACAGAGAGTAATCAAAGAACGAAAATCGAATACCTTGAACACATAAACTCAACAATTTCTATGACAACACTAATTGCTATTTTCATACTGATATTAAGTTTAATTTTATCAAATCTCGACTCCGTTTCAACAATTCTCAAGTTTTTATTATTTTATTCAGTTGGATTCTTGATTGTAAATGTCATAATATCTCTAGTAAGAGTATATAGACTGATAAGACACGAAATTAAAGAAAAAAGTGATCCAATATGAGTGCACAGCTAACCGAAGAATACATGGTCGAAAATCACGCGATAAATGTTCTCAAGAGCTTGGGTTATCAACATGTTCACGGTTCTAATCTAACTCTCGATGAGAAAGAAAGGGAATCATATAGAGATGTTATCCTCAAAAAGCGTTTCATCTCAGCTATAAAAAGAATAAATCCTTGGCTTAACGATGAATTAGCCGAGAAAGTCTATCAAATCGTCTCAAACATCGACCATCCCGATCC
>JALVWC010000007.1 GCA_027038505.1 Nanobdellati archaeon | reverse complement strand
TTTTAAATATTGCAAAAATTTTTCAAATAATTTTAAAACATTTGTTTAAAAAATTAACCCGGTAATATTTTTTCACAGAGTAGTGATAAAAATTCGAATGGGTGGTATTGATGAGTAAAGTTGACGCGATCGTGACAATCCACGGTTACAATCCTTGTACACGCCAGAAGGTTGTAAGAATTTTGAGGAGGTTGCAGTCGATCGTTTGAGTCAGGGGTACAGGCTTGCTGAAAAGCTTAACAACTACGATATGGACGTTACGGTTGTAATTTCAGGCGGTGTTGAGAAGAACGGAGTATTTGAAGCAGAGGTTATGTATGAAGTTGCGAAGAGAGAATGTCTTGATTTTGAAAATGTGGCACAGAAAGTTATTTTGGAAAAAGAAAGCGTCAACACGCTGCAGAATGTTCTGAAGACAATGAAGTATGTCAGAGACCTCGATGCCGAAATTATTTATGCCGTGAGCAGTAAAGATCATGCACCAAGAGTGTTAAGGGACTGGACCTATATTATGGACGAGCACAATTTCAGACAGGAAGTCGTAATTACTGGAGTGCCTTCGATGGAAGCATACAGCGTAAAAGGAGATACAAATCCGCCGTTCATAGTTGAGCCTCCTTTCTGGGCTTACGATTCGCTTCAGGAAATTTTCAAGGTTCCTGCTAACAAGAAAGAGTATGTTGCCAGAGCGATCAGAGATGTGATTCAGGGAGCCATATCAAACTGAAGCATTAACGGGAACATGCAACGCCAACTTAACTTCAGGATGTCTTTTTTATTCTATTTTCTATTATTTTTCAGTTATGGCAACTGTGTTTGCACTCAAATCAATTAAAATCGCTCCAAATCCTGGTTATAGCGTTGCTATTTATTCTGCTAATTTCGTTTTGCTCGCCGTCATATCAGTTTTAGTATTTAAATCCGAGCTGAACTTGATTAAATTCATTGGTATTATGAGCATCCTCGTGGGAATTGTGCTCCTGAGCGTTTGATTCAACTTAAAAAACTTAACGCCCAACATCAAAATTAAATCAGAAGGTGTGCTGGATGAACATCAAAGCCGTGTTGCTTGCCGCCGGTGAAAGCTCCCGTTTCTGGCCCTTAAGTGAGGGCAGGCACAAGAGCACGATAAAAGTGGCCGGCATACCCGTAATTTTGTGGACGATCAAAAGTTTGATGAAAGCCGGTATCAGGGATTTTGTGGTGGTGCAGGGCCCGAAAAGAGATGTGGAATTCTGCTTGAAATCCTATGATATCGATGCCAGTATTGACTTCGTAATTCAGCCAGAGCCGAAAGGTATGGGTGATGCTGTTGAAAGGGCAAGAGAGTTCGTGGATGATTATTTTCTTGTGCTCAATCCGAATCATGCCGATGCTCACGAGCTCGTTAAACCAATGCTCAGCGTGCTAAAGAAGAAAAGCTCCGAACTCGTGCTTCTGGGAAAGGAAACTCAGGAGCCATGGAACTACGGAGTTTTCGAGCTTGATGAGGGTGGAAACCCAACAGGCATAGTGGAAAAGCCTGAAAAGGGCATGGAGCCATCGAACATCAGGGTGATGGGAATTTATTTACTTTCCTCAAAGTTCTTTGATTATCATGAAAAAGCCAGCAAGCACCACTACTCCTATGAAGAAGCGCTGGACGCCATGCTGAAGGAGGAGAGGGCAGAACTGATACTCACGGATAAGTGCACAACAAGTCTCAAATATCCTTGGCATCTTTTCGATTTTGTGAGGCACGTGCTGGATTTATGGTTTAAAAAGAGCCGTATAGGTGAAAATGTGGAAATTTCGGAAAAGGCTGTGCTGGAGGGAAAGGTGGTTGTGGAAGACGGAGCGAAGATAATGGAGAATGCCGTTGTGAAGGGCCCGGTGTATATCGGAAGGAACGCTCTAATCGGCACGGGAGCTTTGGTTAGAGAATGCACCACAATTGAATCCCGCGTGATGGTCGGCGCGAACGCGGAGATCACGAGAAGCGTGTTTCTGGAGGGTGTGCACGTGCATTCCGGATTTTTTGGCGACACCATCCTTGGAGAAAACACGAAGGTCGGCGCCGGTACGATTTTTGCCAATGTCAGGCTGGACAAGGAAACCGTGAAGGTGAAGGTAAAAGGTAAAAAAATTGATTCGGGAAGAAAAAAACTGGGGGGCATTGTTGGGAGCGATACGGCCATCGGCATAAACTGCAGCATAATGCCCGGCAGGTTGATAGGAAATAACGTCTTTATCGGACCTGCAAGTGTCGTGGACAGAGACGTTCCCTCCAACACGAAGTATTTTACAAAATTTGAAAAGGTGGTTGAGGGTGAGCAGGATTAAGGTGATCATATTTGATGCTGACCATACTCTCTACTCTTTTGATGCTGGGGATGCCTATGATGATATGTTTTCTTACCTCGCCAGGGTTCTCAATGAGGAAAAGACCGTGGTCGAGAGAGTATGGAGGGAACATATCAACAACATCCTTAACTCAAAAGATGCAAAAAACCCCGAAAAAAGAAGCAGGTACTATTCGCTCTTTATCGTTCTGGGTCAGTTCGGGCTGGTGGATGACGATGGAATGGAGCGGGTAATGGAGGAGGCTCTCGCCATATTCTGGAGGAGAGTGCTTGCGACCATTTCTCCAGCGGTTCCAAACCTCGAAAATTTTCTGTCCAGCCTCGCTTCCCGCTACACTCTCTGCATAGCCAGCGATGAGTTCGGAGACTTCCTGGAGCTGAAGCTCGATAGAGTTGTGCCTCTCTGGCGCGACATTTTCAGAGTTGTGGTCACTCCGGAAAATACGGGCACGATGAAACCCTCGAGAAAATACTACAGGCATGTGCTGAAAAACCTTGACGTAAAGCCGGAGGAATGTGTGGTTGTGGGGGACAGCTGGGAGCGGGATTTAAAACCGGCAAAGGAACTCGGCATGAAAACCGTGCTGATCGCGGAGAAAGAGAAGGGCAATCCGGATGCTCACATAAACGCGCTGGATGATCTTGAAAACGTGCTGGAAAAATTATGAGGTGAAGTAATTATGCCTAAGGTTGTGTGCTTTGGCGGCGGATCCGCGATGCCAAAACTCGTGCTTTCCCAGCTGAAGGATGTGGAAGGAGTTGAGTTAGTTTCAGTTACCTCCATGGTCGATAACGGTGGTTCCACCGGTGCTTTGAGAATAGAGCTCGATGTTCTGCCTCCGGGAGATATAAGGAGACACGTGCTCGCGCTATCGGAAGCGGAGGACTGGAAGAAAAAGCTCTGGCAGCTGAGGTTTGCGAATGATATCGTTTTTGACGGCGGGCACAGAGGGCACAACTTTGCCAATGTTTTCATCGCCGGACTTGAACATGTGCTCGGGAGCTTTGAGAAGGCGATGGAAATCGTGCACGAGTTCATGAAGGTTAGGGGCAGGTGTCTTCCCGCCACACTTGACAGGGTACAGCTGTGTGCCGAGCTGGAAAACGGCCAGATCATAGTCGGGGAGGATGAAATCGATGTGCCGAAACAGCATGACGGGAATCTGCGCATAACAAGGTTGTGGCTTGAGCCTGAAGCAAAAGCGTATAAGCCCGTTCTGAATGAAATAAATAAAGCTGACTTCATAATCGTGGGGCCGGGAGATCTGTACTCGAGCCTCGTATGCTGCTTCCTGCCAGATGGAATAAGGGAAGCGATCTCCAGAAGTAAAGCGAAAAAGATTTTCATAGCTCCGGCAATGACAAAGTTCGGTGAGAGTAACGGCTTTTCTGTTGAGGATTTTGTGGAGGTGATTGAGAACTACATGGGATCAGAGCTTGATTTTGTTCTTTACAACACAAGGATGCCGGACGACAAGCGGGTCAGGGAGTTCAAGCTTGAGGAACCGCTTCTGCTTGAAGTTGTGAAACGCAAAAGCAAGGATGACGAGGGCGGAAAATTCGTCGGCAGGGATTTATTGCTCGATGAGGGTCCGGTGGTTTACGATCCGAAAAAGGTAAGGAAGGCTCTGCTCGAAATAATGCAGTTCGAATGACAGACATGGCGTGGTTTCAAATCATAAGCTTTAATCTTTAACAACCCCACCTGAAATGCATGGGCGCAAAACCCGGAGTAATGATCGTGGGCTGGGATGCTCCTTCAGGCGTATACGGTGGGTTGGAAGTCCACCTGAGACGTGTGTTTCCCTTTTTGAGAAAGAGCGGAGATATTGATGTCTGGTTCCTCCTCCCCTCATGGAACGGAAAAGAGGTCAAAGACGAAAAAAAGAGGATTCTGAGAGTCCCCGTATTAAAAGGGACTCTTATGGACACGGCGGTAACTTACGCAAGAAACATCGCAAAGATGATGGAAAGTTATGCATTCGATGTTCTGCACACTCACGACTGGATGGGTGCAATGGCCGCTCTAATGCTGAGGCGAAAACGAACCTTCAGATGGGTGCACACACACCACTCCCTCTGGTTTACGAGACAGCTTTTCACGCACGAGAAGGATGAGATCATGAGAATTGAGCTCGAAACCGAAAATGCTGACGTTACCATAACTGTCAGCAGGCTTATGAAGACGGCTGCCGAAAATAATGGTCTGCGTGTTGATGATGTTGTTTATGGGGGATCCAGTTTTGATGATGCAGATTGCAGGGTCATTGGGATGGGCGATAACACTTGCAGTATTACCAAGCAAAATGAGAACGGTCATTTTCTTTATGTTGGAAGGCTCACAAAACACAAGGGTGTGGATCTTCTCATTCTCGCTTACCGCAGGTATCTCGATTTTGCGGATAATCCGAAAAAGCTCGTAGTTGTTGGGTGTGGTGAGCAGGAAAACAAGTTAAAGTGGCTGCTCAACATGATGAACCTGAAGGGGATGGTCAAATTCACGGGATTTTTAAGTAAGAGCGAGCTTCTCAGGCTTTATGCTGAAGCTTATGCCGTCATCCATCCCGCTTACTTCGAGCCGTACGGTATAAGTCTCGTGGACTGTGCCAAGCTGAAGGTCCCACTTATAGCATCCAGGAACTGCGGCGCTCTCGAAGTGCTGAAAAACATCACAGTGATCAAAAGTCTGAGCTCTGGAAACATAGCCGAAACGATGTTAAAAGCGGATGAAGCGAAATCCGGGCTAAATCCCACCGGATGCGCAAGAGAGGTCGGCTGGAACGATGTCGCCCAAAAATACATCCAATATTATTTCGATGTTTCGTAAACAAAAATATCTAACGTGTAATCTAACGTATTTTGGTCCACATGCATTTGCCATCAACACATCTGCATGCCATCCCGTACTTGGCTGAATCATAGCACGGCCTCACTTCGCAGGTCGTAATAACGGGTTTCTCGTGCACGCTCTGACACACCTGTGCCGAACATCCCGAAACATAGCATTCCGAATCGCTGCTGCACCTCCCTCCGGTGGACCATCCGCAGAACCCCCCAGATCCGTTTTCGTTCGTTGTTATGGGGACTTTTCCCTGCTCGGGATTAGGCGGAGCGGTGGTGCTTGTGTTGTCCATAACTTTACCCAAACTTGGAATAACACCGCTCTCCCTATTTTTATTTTTCAGATTTACAGTTCCCTTCCACAGAAGTCTCGGCTTGATGTGCGTTTCGCCTTTGGAGAACTCCACCCCGTAGATCTTTAGGGTGTAGGTTTTCGGTTCGAGATTTCCGATTCTCATATGCACGGTGTAGTCGCACAGACATCTGCATATGTCGCCAGTGTTTCTCTCCAGAATGATTATCTCACTGTCGTTTTTTCTTGCCTCCGCCTTTATTTTTGCACAGCAGAAGTATACGAGATAATGTACCACAGTTATCGTGTTATTGAAGACGTTCACGATTATGTCTTCTCTACCTTCCCCATTCTCGTAGTTCTCGAGACCCCGTGTTTCTCCACGGGAATTTTCACATCCGCGAACCACGTACTGAAAGCTCAATCGGGTGGTATTGGTCGCATTTCTTCCGGGATTCCACAGACTTTTTGTTAACAACACTCCTGCCCCCGCAAGCGCTAAGAGCAGCAGAAGAGCCACCAGCTGGAAGACGGCCTTCCTCGAAACCCAAACCACAGGCTTTTCAACCATTTTGTTCATGTCAGTATGAAATTGGATCGGGAATAATTTAAATCATCATTCTCACAAATTATCCCCATGACTCTGGTGATAAAAGCGAGGGAAGATGCAGTTGACGATAGCACTCTGAAACCCGCGGCGAAAGCCATAAATGATGGAGGAGTTGTCGTATTTCCGACGGAGACCGTTTACGGCATAGGCGCTGACGCTTTTAATCCGCGAGCCGTCAGAAGGATCTTCGAGATAAAGAAGAGACCTGCGGATAATCCCCTGATAGTTCACATAGCGAAGCTTGAGGATCTAGAAGAACTTGTGAAAACCATCCCGCATGAGGCAAGAAAGCTCATCGATGCGTTCTGGCCTGGACCTCTCACCCTCATCCTGCCAAAAAAAGACACTGTTCCTGACGAGGTCACAGCGGGTCTTCCGACCGTTGCTGTGAGGATGCCGGCTCACCGCGTGGCGTTAAAGTTAATTGAGCTGAGCGGGACGCCCATCGCAGCACCCAGCGCAAATCCGGCGGGAAAACCTTCGGGCACTGAGGGAAGGCACGTCATAGAGGATTTCTACGGAAAAGTTGATGTTATAATAGATGGGGGCAGAACTTCACTTGGCCTCGAGTCCACAGTCCTCGATCTCACGGGAGAGAAACCGAGGATAGTGAGGCCCGGCTTCATAACCAAGGAAGATATAGAGAGCGTGCTTGGCAAAGAACTCGAGACGTACGTGCCGAAAAAAAATGAGAAACCAATTTCCCCCGGTATGAAATACAGACATTATGCGCCGGATGCCGAGATGTTTGTTATTACGGGAGATGAAAGAGAAAAACTCGAAAAAATGAAAAATGCTGCGGAAAGGATGCTGAAAGATGGAAAAAGGGTCGGTCTGATTCTGTTCCGTGATGATATTCCGGCGGAACTCGCACATCTGGATCGGGTGGAAAATTGCGTAATGAAAATCTGCTCATCCGACGAGAGACTTGCAGCTTCCAAGCTTTTCTTAACACTGAGGGAGTTTGATGAAAGGAACGTGGACATAATACTGGCGGAGGAAAAAGAGGAGAAGGGTCTCTGGCTTGCGATAATGAACCGTGTTAGAAAGGCCGCTGGCGGAAAAGTGTTGTGAATTTAAGGGCAAGCTACAGAATTAAATCCTTCTCATTTCTCCAAGAGCGCTCTACAATCCCACCTGAATGCGAAGCTCAGCATAACGTATCACAAGAGGATACGAGTTTGTTATATATAATTTTCATAATAATTGTTACTTAATTACATAAAAAACGATACAAATTGATGATGCCTCATGAAAAAAGCAATATCACCACTCATAGCGAGCGTAATTCTTGTAGCGATAACAGTCGGTATTGCGGTGCTGTTGGGCAGCTGGCTTAGGAGCTATGCGACCTCTCAGACGACCGAGGCCAAGGAAACAAGCACCAGCACCCTCCAATGCTTTAACGCGAGAGTGAACATAGAGAATGTGGTTCTATACTCCGGAGATGTGGTGGTTGTTGTGGAGAACAACGGTTTGAAGGACCTCAGAATCACAAGGGTTGTTGCCTACAACTCAACTGTTGCAAACTGCACGGTGTATGAAAATACTACCGGAGTGCCCCTGAACGCCGGGGAAATGCGCGTCTTCCGCGGGAGGTGTGGTGGTAGTTTCGGCATCGTGGAGAGAGTAAGGGTCTCCACGAACTGCCCGTCCGTTTATGACGTGTGGGTGAACGGAAGCGCATAAATCCGCAGGAGGTAGTTTCCGGAACAAGCACTCTGAGGTCTTTGGTTCCCGTTCACTACGGAAAATATTCCGATGGTAACTTTTATATACGGAATGAAGCTAATATTTTGGTATGTTCGAAAACATGTTTGAATGTCTGATCGCAATAGCCGCGGGGTTGTTTCTCCTGAATAAGGGAGCGGACTGGTTTGTTGACTCATGTAACAGACTGGCTCTGCGTTTCAGAATTTCACCGTTTGTGATCGGTTTTTTCGGAGTAGCCTTTGCAACATCCCTGCCAGAGATCGTTTCAACGTGGTATGCTTCTTTTAAATCCTTCAGTGGCATCGCCGTTGGAAATATTGTGGGTAGCAACATAGCGAACATCGGGTTAATATTTGGGTTGGCTCTCGTCGTTTCTCGTGATGGGATCAAACTCTACAAACGTGAAGTGAGCGGGGAACTTGAAATGCTCCTCATAACGCTTATCTCAGCTGTGTTTCTACTTTCCGGAAGAATGCTGAGCAGAGCGGAAGGCGCTGTGCTCCTCTCGCTTTTCGTACTTTATTTATGGATGTGGTACAGAAGAGAAAAAAACAACAAGGGGAATAAAAAGATGGCAACTGGGGCGAACGGCAGTCTGTTCAGGATTCTAATGGTCCTTTTCGGTGGGATCGTAAGCGTGTTCGTGGGTGCTTATCTGGTGGTTAACAGTGCAAAAGCGATTGCGGAGATGATGAACGTAGCGGACACGTTCATCGGTGTTACTCTCGTGGCAGTGGGGACTTCTCTGCCGGAACTGTTCACCACAATAGCAACCTTAAGAAAGAACTACACAGAGATGCTTTTCGGTGACTTGATCGGAAGCAATATAGTCAACCTGCTCGTCGCCCTTGGAGGAGCGGCTGTCATAAGGAGTATTCCCCTCGATTTTTGTGGAATGATAAGTGCAATTAACATGGTCATAATGACGGTTGTGTTCACCATCATGAGCATGCACAGGAAATACTCCAGATACGAAGGTGTTATACTTTTACTCCTGTACACCCTTTTCATGTACGTTGCTTACGTAACCGGATGAATGCGGGGTGATTTCCATGAAAATCGCTGAGTTGAGGGCACTCGAGGTAATTGACTCTAGGGCCAGACCCACGGTCAGGATTGTTTTGAGGATCGAGAATAACCAGACATTTTGGGGCGTGGCTCCGGCAGGTGCGTCCAAAGGAAAGCGAGAAGTAAAGGAGACAAGGGATGGTGGTAAGGGTTTCAGCGCACTGAGAGTGAAAAACTCGTGCGAGGAGTTCAACAAAAAATATGCGCCTCTCTTCAAAGGTGTTGATGCGGAGGAAATCCAGAGGCTGGAAGGGCTTCTGGAGAAAATGCTGGAAGAGGACGTAGGAGGCAACTTCACAATAGCGTGCTCCGCAGCGCTTTTTAAAGCCGCAGCCTCGTGTATAGGTGTGCCTGTCTGGCATCTCGTACAAAAAACGTTTGCCGACATGTTTGATGAGCTCACACCGGCCAAGAATTCTGGGCGATTCCCGAGACCCCTAATGAATTTTATAAATGGGGGTGTGCATGCCGGCATTGAGAACGACCTGCAGGAACACCTCGTAATATTCAAAAGATATAACAGCATCTCCGAGGCACTCATGGATGCGTGCATGCTTCACAACCACATGAAAAATAAGATAAAAGAGAGTTTTGGAAGGGAATACACGCTTCTTGCGGATGAGGGCGGTTTTGTACCTCCGATGAAGGATGTGAGGGAGAGACTCGATTTCATACTCGAATGCGCATCGGAAATCGGCATAGAGGAAAAAATAGTCCTGGGCCTTGATTGTGCCGCATCACAATTCTACGATAAAAAATCCGACGGATATGTGCTGCTCGGAAAGAAGATGAGCAGGAGTGAACTCGTTGAGCTGTACGAGGATCTCGCATCCACATACCCGCTTGAATACCTCGAGGATGGAATGGCGGAGGACGATCTGGAAGGCTGGAGAATGCTCCACGGAGCTCTGAGCAAGAAGCTCTCGCTGGTGGGAGATGATCTCACAACCACCGATGCAGAGATGATCGAAAAATACGGCAAAACGCTGATCAACGGTGTGATAATCAAGCCGAACCAGATCGGCACCACCACGAGAACCCTAAAGGCGGTGAAAGCCGCGATGGGAAAAGGAATGGTGATCGTGCCATCCCATAGATCTGGAGACAGCGAGGATAGCTTTATCGCAGATCTTGCCGCCGGAATAAACGCGGATCTTGTGAAGTTCGGAGCTCCCGCGAGAGGGGAGAGAACGTGCAAGTACAACAGACTGATCGAGATTTACGAAATGGAAAAAGAAAAAAGATGAATGACTTTGTTCATTCCAGCCCCAGCTCATCCTTAACCTCAAACATTCCCTCGAGTGCGAGTTCAAAAGCTCTTTCCAACGAGATGTTCAGCTTCTCCACCAGCATTATGTTCTCTCTTTTTGAACCGGCGGCAAAGCTCTTCTCCCTGAATTTCTTCCTGATCGTGTTCACGCTCACCTCGCTTAGCTTTCTGCCTTTGACCAGAGCACAGGCTACAATGAGACCCGAAAGGTTATCCGCACACTGCAGCGCTATCTCAACGGGTGTGTTGTAGCTCTCTATTCCACCTTCAATTAGGTAATAATTATGTCTGCCAATAACCCTGGCAATTTCTTCGTCAACTCCTTCCTCAAGCAGGATCTTCTCGCCCTCAACTCCGTGCCTGTTCATGTCTCTGTTAACAATCTCGTAGTCTATGTCATGCAGAATGCCTATAACTTCCCACCTATCAACATCTTCTTTAAGCTCACCCGCGAGCTTCCTCATGATCGCCCCGGTGGCTATGCAGTGTTTGAGGATTTTATCATCCCTCACGTATTTTTTCAAGAGGTTGAGAGCTTCCTTCCTTTCCATAGACGTCATCCTCCAGCAAGCACGATCCAATACAATGAAGAGGAATCATCAATCAGACATTTTTCAGTCGGAAAAACATTTATAAAATTTCCCTCCAGAGTTAAAGATTATCGATAATTCTCTTAGAGAGGTGATCGGAATTTCTGAGAACATACTGAAGACCGGGACCACTACCGCCGGCATGGTATGTAAGGATGGGGTTGTGCTTGCAGCGGATCAGAAAGCCACCATGGGGAACATTGTGGCCTCGAAGGAAGCGCGGAAAGTGTTCAAGATAACGAACAACATAGCCATGACGATAGCCGGAAGCGTGGGAGATGCGCAGGCAATGGTCAGGCTCCTAAGAGCGGAAATGAAGCTTTACGAGCTGGAAAACAATATCGTTACTGTTAAGGCCGCTGCAACACTCCTCTCAAATATATTGAGAGCGTCGTACAAGTCTTTTGTTCCGGAACTCGTCCAGCTGGTGATAGGCGGTTATGATCACACCGGCCCAAGACTGTTCTCGCTCGATGCTGCCGGTGGCGTTACGGAGGAGAGAACATTCACTTTTACCGGTTCCGGATCTCCGATAGCGGTTGGTGTGCTGGAGGATCAATACGATCCGGACATGACAACCAAGGAAGGAGTGGATCTTCTGTTACGCGCGATAAAGGCAGCTCGAGAGAGGGACGTTTTCAGCGGTGGTAAGTCCATGACTGTTGTGACCGTGACTGAGAAGGGTGTGGAGGAAGTGCCGCAGTCCTACATTGCGAAGATGCTAAAATGATCGGGCACTTTCACTTTCCTATTTTTTCGTTGATGCTGTTATTATGTTAAGAGAGCAAACTAAATAAAAAAAACATCTCCGTAGAGATGGAGCTCATGGAAACAGAGTACAGGAGTTTAAACGAGCTGATAGAAAAGAAATTTCCGAAGGATGCGCAGATAACCAGAGCTCTGTTCGAGGGCCCGAACATAGTGGTCTATACCAAAAACAAAGATTTCTTTCTGAACGGTGCGGAAAAAATAAAGAGCATAGTTGCTGAGATCAGAAAAAGAATAGAGATAAGACCCGATCCCGTGCTCTTGCTGCCTCCAGAGGAGGCTAAGAAGAAAATTTTGGAGATAGTGCCGAGCGAAGCGGAGATTAAGGACATAAAATTCGAACCCGAGTTCTCCAAGGTGCTGATATTTGCAAGAAAGCCGGGGCTCGTGATAGGGAAGAACGGCGAAACTCTGAGAAAAATAAAGGAAGCCATTTGCTGGAGTCCGGAGGTGCTCCGAGTACCTCTCTATCATTCCCCGATAGTTGAAAAAGCGAGAGAAATATTGCATGAAGAAGCGAAATACAGGGTCAAGTTTCTGAACAAGATAGGGGAGATGATAAAGTTCAAAAAGGGTTCCAAACACGGCTGGGTTAGGATATCCTTTCTCGGAAGCGGAAGAGAAGTGGGCAGGAACTGCATACTCCTCCAGACCAAGGAGAGCAAGGTCATGCTTGACTGCGGTGAGTCCATGTCGCCGAGCGGAAACCCGCACCCGTTTCTCGATGCGCCTGAGTTCAGAATAGACGAACTCGATGCCGTGATAATTTCACACGCACACCTTGATCATTCAGGATTTCTCCCGTTTCTTTACGAATACGGATACAAAGGGCCTGTGTATCTCACACCTCCGACCCGCGACCTGATGGTTCTATTACAGCTTGATTACATAGATGTGTTGCAGAAGGACGGCATAGATCCGCCGTACACATCCAAAGGGATAAGAGAAGCTGTGAAGCACAGCATAGCTCTCGAATACGGAGAGGTGTGCGACATCACTCCGGATATGAGATTAACTTTTCAGAACGCGGGCCACATACTCGGGAGTGCGATGGCACACATCCACATAGGAGAGGGTTTCTACAACCTTCTCTATAGTGGAGATATCAAATACGGCAGAACCTTCCTTTTCGAGCCGGCATATACAAACTTCACGAGAGTTGAGGGTCTCATTATGGAAAGCACCTACGGCGGGAAGAACGATATCATGCCACCAATTAAGAAAGCGCAGGAAAACCTGATAGAGGTCATAAAGCGAACCGTGGAAAGGAAAGGTAAGGTGCTCATACCTTCCTTTGCCGTGGGGAGAGCTCAGGAGATAATGATGGTTCTCGCCGACAGGTGGAGGAAAGGCGAGATAGACGTGCCAGTTTATCTCGATGGTATGATATGGGAGAGTACCATAATCCACACTACCTACCCAGAGTATCTATCCCGCTACCTCCAGAAGCTCATATTCAAAGAGGACAAGAATCCGTTTGCTGAGGAGATATTCAACCGCGTGACGACAGCATCTGAAAGAGCTAACGTTATAGACACTAACGAACCGGCAGTAATCATAACAACATCCGGTATGCTGAACGGAGGTCCGGTGATGGAATATCTCAAAGCTCTTGCTCCAGATAAGAGAAATACGCTGGTGTTCGTGGGTTATCAGGCTGAGGGGACTCTCGGATCCAAAATCCAGAAGGGATGGCGGGAAGTACCGCTCTCTCCAATTTCTGGAGAGAATAAAGTCCTCAAGATAGAAATGGAAGTTGTGACTGTTGAGGGTTTCTCCGGCCACTCTGATAGAAACCAGTTAATAAACTTTGTTGGGAGACTCAGAGCAAAACCACAGAGAGTGTTCCTCAACCACGGCGAACCATCGAAGGCGATTAACCTTGCCGCCACGCTCCACAGGATCTACAAGACTGAAACGGTTGTGCCTAACAATCTGGATGCCTACAGAATGAAATGAGCGAGAACTTGCATTTTATTTCACGGCGGCATCTCTTATCTCTTTCAGCTCGAGAACGGGATAATAACTTGATCGACGTTTTTCAAGTTTTTTAGCAACGAGGGTTCTCAATTTTTCTTTTTTGCAGGCACACCCGCCAAATTTAACCACATTTCCTAAAAGGATTGGAAATTCAGTTATCTGGATGCTACCGCCGACTCCAGAAAGCAACATTGTCTCTTCCTCTTCAATAACCGCTAGGATCTTATCGGCTACCGGCAATCTCACAACACTAAAAGCAAATATGAAAATAAGTATAGTTCGGTGACAAAAATGAACATTATGTAAACATCAAATACTCTGAAAAAAGTTGCATGAGTTTGTATAAAATTCGTGAAGAAAACACACCCCCTATGTCTATCAGAAGCAGCACCATTGTTAGATTGAGCATAAAATCCATTAGGGATAGGATCATGCGTTTGCTAAATTCCATACATTTTACTGCTTTGCAGCGAGCTCTATTTATTGGTTGTGGTGTGTCGATATTTTGGGAGATTTGTGTCATTCTTCAGGGTCTGCCGCAAAATACTGTACAGATCCTCCCCGAGCTGTGTTGGTTCTTTTTTACTGTTGAGAATTCCGGCAACTCGCAGAAAGTTGGTAAGTTCTGGATATTTTTCGACTTCCTCCTCTTCGAGGACCTCCAGCACCCGAGTCCCAATAGGAGTTAGCCTGTTATTTACCGCAAGAACCTTTCTCGCGTTTCCGTAAAGAAACTCAACCCTACCGTCTTCACATCTCACCGTCCCAACACAACCTCCCCGAGTTCTTACACCGTACTTTCTTTCGGCGATTACAGACAAGCAATCCTCCACTTTTTTCTTGAATGAAACCGGAGGAGGTATTTCCAGCTCATGATCCAATATCTCTAAATATATGGCTGTGGGATCAGAATTCTGTGGGAGGTATGCATCATCATCTACAAATCGAAAATTACGTCCAAAAAGATCCATTTTTGCCGTATCAAGCAGCTCCCTGCCACTTTCAGTAAGATGATAGTATTCGCCAGTTCTGCATATCAATCCCCTTTTCTTCGAGATTAAAGAAAGAATAACATTTTTAAGTGCTTTTGATTTTTCTTCAATATATTTTATGTATATTTCTATGTCTTCTTTGCTAAGTGGCACACCCATCGATTCGCATTCAAACATCGTCTGTAAAATTCTGAATTCCCTCGCGAACTTCCATTTATAATTTTCCTCTCTATTTTCGTTACTGGCTCCTCTCTCCAGACGCCTTACAAGTACATCCATGTAATGCCCATCGTCATTTTTTAACCTGAGAATTTTGATTTTGGGGTCTCCTTGCGGCAAATAATTTATGGAATAATTCGAATTCTTTACTATATTGTCGGGGAGAATCACGTGGTGTTTCCCATTCGCTGTTTCAACCTTTTCGTAAGTGTATCCACCCATCAGTAACATTATATATTCCATAATAATATAAATTTTAACAATTCCCGACAACAACACAAGAAATCAAAGATGGTTGGAAATGAGAGTTTTTAATCCCTGTGAACCCGAACGCCCGGTGGTGTAACCACGATGTAGTCCTCGTCAATCCCCGCTATGTCTCCATCCAGAGCCACACAGGTTTTTTTAAGCTTGTCTATGGCCCTCTTGAGTTCCATTATGTCCCTTTCCTTAAGGGGTTTAATCCGCACAAACACGACATTTCCGCTCCTCACATCCTGCTGAATGAGTTCAACATCCTTGAACTCAGAGAGGGTCCTAACTTTTATAAGAAGTTTTCCACCCTCATCATGGACGGTATCTTCGTCAATCTCTATGTAATCAAAAACCTCGAATTCGGGTTCTTTTGTCCTTGAGAGAAATCCTCTTATTGGCATAACATACCACCACGCACTTTCCTGCCAGCCAGATGCTTTGTTTAAATATTCAGCAAATATATTTATAAATTTTATTCAAAGGGTGTCCTTATGCGCAAATTTATGGATCTCGGTGTGTTTCCCGCGGGGAAAACGGAATTTGGCGATGCCGATAATAAGGAGAACCTGCGGGACAGAATTATCAAAATACTTCGCATGGCATCCGCGCTTAATCTTTCGTGCGTCTGCCTTCTTTTTAACTTTTCCAGAAGAAGTGAAGCAAGTAGTGCTCTGAAACTTATCGAAAACTGCAGGCAGGCTGTTACCGATGATATTGATGTCCGTCTCGGCGCTTACATCAGGACGGAAAGTGAGAAGGAGCTGAAAAAAAGGATCGATAGAATTAAGGAAAAAGTTGATATCGTGGCAGTTGGGGGCGGGAGTATCGCGATAAACAGAGCCGCGTGCTCCAATCCGTGGGTAGATGTACTGTTTGATCCGCACAGAGATAGGAAGGACTGTGGGATGGATCATGTCATGGCAAAGCTCGCTGCCAATCATAAAGTTGGTGTGTGTGTGTCGTTCAAAAGTATTATCGAAGCTGCGGGCAAAAAGAGAATCCATGTTCTCTCACATATCTCCAGAAACATCAGACTCTGTGAAAAGTACGGGTGTGACTTCACGGTGGCTTCGGGCGCTGAATCCTGGCTTGAGATGAGGGACGGTTATGCACTTGCATCTCTGGCGCGTGTTCTGGGGTGCAGTCCCGAGAGGGCGCTTGCATTCGTGTCTGACAACCCACAACGAATTTTGAACCGTGCCAGAGAAAGAAAAGAATACGTACTGCCAGGTGTGAAAATGGTGAAGAAGGGTGAATGGAATGACAAGACTTAATCCGCTTCCACCCAGCATGAGGGAGAAGGAAAGGTGGGTGGTCTTCAGGGCCATCATGGAAGGGGATGATCCCCTACCCCTAAATAAGGCTGTGAACACCATATGGAAAGCGTGTATGGATAATTTTGGAACAGTTGGTTGTGCCAAGCTCATGCTGTGGGTACCCTCAAACCTATATGATGAGAAAAAAAGAGCGGGGATAATAAGGTGCACCTCCAAAACCGTTGAAAACCTCAGATTTGCGCTCTCAACCATAAAAGAAGTTGAGGGAAAGCCCGCCGTGTTCCACGTGCTTGGTGTGTCAGGTACAATAAAAAGGGCGAAGAAAAAGTTTCTGGAGAAGGTTCTCGAAAACACAGCTGTTAAACACGACAAGCGGGATAAGGATTTAATGGGAAACACGATATAGTCAGACATTACACTTAATAACACGAGTTGTGCTCGGATTTTTATCCATAAGGTGTTGCAAACTGTTTATGAAAACAGGTGTATAAAATTCAACAGTTATTGATGAAATATTATTTCCAGAAGCAAATATGCAGTTAAATCAGTTGATATTGGAAAAATAAAGGCACATGACGGACAGATAATATGAAATATTCTGTGTTTTGCCGTTATTTTCTTTCGGGGATCTTTTTAAATCCAGAACACT
>JALVWC010000006.1 GCA_027038505.1 Nanobdellati archaeon | reverse complement strand
GTGAGAAGCTCACCGACAGGCCGGCCGCGATAACTATCCTGTGGTCGGAAGAGAACAGAACACCCCCCAACAAAAACCACCATGAACCTAGCGAAACTCGGGAATCTTTTGGAAAGAGAAGATACCGATGTGATTCACAGAACGGTGATTGGTGGCTGGAGAGCATTCAGGGCACAGGAAATCTCGAGGTTGCATGCGATCTGGAAGGTGAACTTGTACTCTACAAATATAAGGATAATCTCTCTGGTAGCACCTGCACGCAGCATCCGCACATTCAGCAAATGACGAAAATTTTTAAAATTTTGAATACTAAAATTAGTAAAAAGAAGAAAGTTACTAAAATTCATACAAACTTGGCGTGTGGTGAACGCAATGGATAATAAAAATACCACAAATGTTTATCGTACGTTAAAAATTACCGATGAAGCTTACTGTGAATTGCTTAAGGTTGTGTCTCACATTCAACTTCGAAACAGCGGTAAGAGGGTGACGATTAGCGAGGCCATAATTGAGATGGCGAGAGCATACCAAAACACGATGGACAACTTACTGTAAACTTCATGTTCATACCTTCAATACAAAAAATCGTAAACTTTAAAAAAATTTAGGTTTATGAGGTGATGGTTATGGGTAGAAAGAAGGTCATTCCAATTAAAATTCCCGAGACTGAGAGAGACAGGATAATTCAGCAGTGGCTCAAAAACAAACTCGACGCAATGGCTAGAGGTAACTGGAAGGAGGTCGAGAGAATAAACAAGATACTCATGATGTACGGCTACAAACCAAGCAAAAAGGAACTGGAAGCGGAGATGGAAGCCTGAACCAAAATTACACAATGCTCAGTGCTCAAATTTTTTGGATTGTTTTCAATATTTTTTAATTTTTATAGTCATATCCTTTCTTCATGAATTTGGAAATTTACAGAAAAAAGGAAGGTACTGCTGTGGATCTCGGTACTGAAAAGATTTGGGAGTTGCTTAACCGGAAAAATTTGAATGTTGGTTTGGCTTATGCAGAGGTTCGGGAATCAAAAAAGCATTTTCATAAAATAACACATGAAATCTACATTGTTGTCAGAGGTACTGGAAAATTAATTGTAGGCGATGACGAAGAAATTAAGCTTGAGGAAGGGATGGTTTTATATATCCCGCCGGGAAAACCACATAAAGTTCAAGATGGTGCCCCCCTCAAGCTATATGTTGTGTCCGTCCCTCCTTGGAGTGAAGACGATCATTACTTAATTGATTGAAACAAAATTTACAAACCAACATCCCGTTCATTTTTTCCTCAGTTTTTTCTCTTCCTCCGCCACTAGCATTCTTGTCTTTATCGCAACATCCGGACTGACCGAAATGTAATCTATTCCGCAATCCACCAGAAACCTCGCAAAGTCTGGGTGTGTGGATGGGGCATCCCCACATATCCCTATTTTCTTGCCTGCCTTGTGAGCCTTCTTTATCGCAAGTTCGACCATTTTCTTTACAGCCTCATTTCTCTCATCATAAAGGTAGGATACAAGTTCGGAATCTCTGTCAATACCGAGGGTTAACTGCGTGAGATCATTCGTTCCTATGGAGAACCCATCAAAGTATTCAAGGAATTTTTCTGCGAGAATAACGTTTGAGGGTATCTCGCACATCATGTAAACATTAAGGCCATCCTCTCCCTTTTTCAGCCCGTTGAGCTTGAGCTCATGCACGACCTTTTCTGCTTCATAAACAGTACGGCAGAAGGGTATCATCACGCTAACATTCCTCAGACCAAACTCCTCCCTGACCTTTTTTATAGCCTTACATTCCAAGGCAAAAGCAAACCTGAACCTCTCTGCATAATAACGCGAAGCACCTCTCCATCCAAGCATTGGGTTCTCTTCTTTCGGCTCGAAGAGCTTACCTCCTATGAGCCTCGCATACTCATTGCTCTTGAAATCAGAGAAACGTACAATAACCTTTTTGGGATAGAAAGCCGCGGCGATCATTGCTATGCCTTCAGCGAGCTTATCTATGAAGTACTGCTTTTTGTCATCATAACCTACTGTAAGTTCCTCGATCTTCCTTATTGTTTCCTCATCTGCCCCCAATTCCCGCAGTCTTTCAAATTCCAGCAGAGCGTTCGGATGGATTTTTATCCAGTCGTTTATGATGAACTCCTCCCTTGCCAGACCAACTCCGTCATTTGGTAAAAAGGAATACGCAAACGCTCTCTCAGGTTCACCCACATTGAGCGTTATCATCGTCCGAGTATTCGGAATCTTGTCCACACGAATTTGCCTTATCTCATACTTAAGCTTGCCCTCATAAACTTTCCCCTTTTCTCCTTCAACGGTGCTGACAGTTACCTCTTGTCCTGTCTTAAGAACCTTCGTCGCTATGCCAGTACCGACAACAGCGGGAATGCCAAGCTCCCTCGCGACTATGGCAGCATGGCTTGTTCTCCCACCCCTGTTAGTAACGATGGCGGATGCGATCTTCATTATAGGTTCCCAATCGGGATCCGTTATATCAGTTACAAGTACCTCTCCCTCTTGAAATTCATTCATCTTGCTGGGGTCTTCAATCACCCTAACTTTCCCGGTCGCTATTTTTGATCCGACGGCAAGCCCTTCAATCAGAACTTTCCCCGTTTCCTCAAGATGGTAGTACTTTATAACATTAACATCCTTCTTGGTTGAGTGCACAGTTTCCGGTCTCGCCTGCACTATGAAGAGATCCCCCGTCGTTCCGTCCTTCGCCCACTCTATGTCCATTGGCTGATCTCTCCCGAGCTTTTTGGAATAGTGTTTCTCTATTATTATTCCCCATCTCGCCAGCTGAAGGATCTCGTCATCGCTCAAACAGAAGCGGTTTCTTTCTTCCTCGCTCACCTCAACCTCTCTTGTACCGCCCCCTTCAGCATAAACGAGCTTAATTCTTTTGTCCCCCAGCCTCTTTGAGATAACGGGTCTGTAACCCTTTTCCAGAGTGGGTTTAAACACATAGAACTGGTCGGGTGTGACCTTTCCCTGCACTATATACTCCCCGAGCCCGTAGCTACCATTGATAAGCACCACATTCCTGAAACCCGTCTCCGTATCCAGGGTAAACATAACACCAGAAGAGGCGAGATCGCTCCTAACCATCTTCTGCACTCCGATTGAAAGTTTCACTTTAAAGTGATCAAAACCCTTATCCTCCCTGTAGGATATTGCTCTATCAGTAAAGAGGGAGGCAAAGCACTTCTTGCATGCATCGAGAAGGTTATCAATACCAACCACATTGAGGTAGGTTTCCTGCTGCCCCGCAAAGCTCGCATCTGGAAGGTCTTCGGCTGTGGCGGAACTTCTAACGGCAACATCAACGGCTTCCACACCATACTTCTGACTGAGCTTTCCGTAAGCATCCACGATTTCTTTTTTCAACTCCTCGGGGAACTCGGCATGAAGGAAAAGTTCCCTTATCTCCTTGCCCCTCTTCATCAAGTCTTCCACGTTCCTCGTGTCAAGTCCTTGGAGAATTTCGCGGATTTTGTCTTTTATACCCGTTTTCTCAATAAAATACTCATAGGCATAGGCAGTTATCGCAAATCCGTACGGCACGTTTACACCCTGCTTTGCAAGTTCGTTGTACATCTCGCCAAGAGATGCGTTCTTTCCGCCAACAAAAGGGACATCCTTATGGGTTACTTCATCAAACCAAAGAATAAAAGCCTTGCTTTTGTCCTTACTTTTTCTTCTTATCACGGGCATAGAGGTGATAATGTAATCTAATCTATATAAAGATTACTGCGAGAGTAACCGGAACATTTTTACAACCTAATAAAGGTTACTTGGAATGTCCGTTGTGGGTATGCGAATCCATATGAGGAATGATTCAATGAAAATCCTAACAGAATTTTTCAATACTGAGATCATTCATCATTCTCTTTTTCGTGCTGCAATGGCCTTAGAAGAAGATAAGAAAAAGTTAAATAAGCTTTTGCATGTTCAATATCAAAATCAGCTTCTTGTGAACGGATCATGATTTTGAAAGTGATATTTTGTGCAAGTAAACTGTTGGTTGTAAGATTTCTATCTTTAGTTGGAATATGATAAAACTCATTACCAACAACTGTATAGTCATAACAGAGTTGAGGTCTATAGAGCTCTGCAGAAAAAGCAACCATTGAAGGCCAATATGTATCTTGCGAAACTATATTGCCTGCGGCATCAAGATTAGGGGTTGAGGTAAATTGTAGTGTCATACTGGACTCTTCAGGCAGGATGATATTTTGACCGTTTGTTCCCAATGCAAAGGATTGTATATCTATACCTTGGTTGTTTGTAGGTTCTGGTTCTCTTGCAAAAGGTACAGCAGTATTAATACTAGAATCAAAAGTAGTAAGGGTTGTAA
>JALVWC010000005.1 GCA_027038505.1 Nanobdellati archaeon | reverse complement strand
CGAAAAACACGATTCTCCTTACGGTGGCTGCAGCATTCATTTCAAAGCATGTGAACTCAGCTTCAGAATATCTTGATGCCAAGGCGGAGGTGCTCAATGAAATAAAAGAACATGCTTCCGGGATTGTGGAGCGAGCAGAGAAGGTGGAGGTGTTTCTCAATACGGCTGATAATGAAAATGGCACCGGGCCATCGGACTTTTACCTCACGCTTACAGGCACATCCGCGGAGCAGGGAGATGACGGAAGTGTGGGCAGGGGGAACAGAGTATCCGGCCTTATAACTCCTTACAGGCCTATGTCCATGGAAGCCGCAGCAGGTAAGAACCCGTACAATCACGTTGGCAAGATATACAACGTGCTTTCTTTCAAAATAGCTAACAGGGTAGTGGATGAAGTTGGCGGTGTGGACGATGTGGTGGTCAGGATTCTCAGTCAGATAGGGAGGAGGATAGACTACCCGAAGATCGCAAGCGTTGATGTGTGGGGCTCCGGCTACGACGAGGACAGAATAAGAAAAATCGTGGATGAGGAACTCGCCACAATCACAGAAATAACAAAGGAGATAATCGAAGGTAAGCACAGGCTCTACTGAACACACATCCCATTATCTATGGTTGTTAGGTATTAAAGATTCAGAGCAATGGAGGCATTTGTTAATCTTTCTTTTTTCACTTTTATTCCTTGGTGATCGAAGATATAGCTTTCTTTATTTCTGGGACTGGACACAAACCTGGGGTTTCCTTGTAGAGATCCTCCATACCGTTTAGTATTGGATAGTCCCCCACGATTGTATGTTTGTCGTCCACATATATCTGTGGGATGCCGTAGAATTTCGAATCTCCTCCCCTTATGTTTTCAACGTACCAGTCCATTACCTTGGCGTTGTATTTGCTCTCTCTGTAGACCTCGTATTCAACAAGGACAATCGGGTGTGTTGGGAGGAATTTATAGAAAAGATATGGGTCGGTTTTTGCGCAGTGGGGACATCCTATGCCCGTGAAATAGACCGCACAGCTCTGTGGAGCTCCGCAATTTGCCTGTACGCTTTCACCGGTATCGCAGTCCTTCATCCCCCACTGAACAATGCCATAAGGTGTTTTCACGGCGTGCTCAAAACAAATCTTACCGTCGTGTTTACAGGCCCCAACATCTTTCCTGCAGGAGAATTCCACAACCTCGGGTTCGGTGGCATTACCGAGCTCCTCAAGGTTCGTTGCCGGATTGAGGAATTTTGCAATAAACTCAACTGGAGGTTTGACGCCTTCCTTCAGTATCAGAACCCTGTCACAGAACCATATCTTCGCTTTGCCTTCGAACCACTCGGACTGGTTTGTTTTCTCACCAACCGGCACTCCTTGGCTGGTGGAGTGATTCAGAGATGTTTTTTTGAGCGGGTTCACGGTGGATATGGATGAGATACCTTTCCAGGTGAGGATAACACCCCCGATAAGTGCGAGGATAACCACAATAGCTACAGTAACCTTTTCTGACATGTTTGTCGCTCTCCCGACTTCACCTTCAGAAACGCAACTTTTCTTAACCTTCTCATCCCTTTTTTCTGTAGTGGTTTTAACTTCTTTTGCTTTGCTACGTTTCCTTTTTCCGGCCATACTCATCACCCGATGCTGACGAATACCCATACCAGAATGGCAAGAACAATGAGAGCAATGCCCTCAACAAATCTCATCTCCCTCCTGTGTTTATTGTATATTTTCTCATAAATTGCTTTCGGTTCTCTCCCGCTGTATACAAGCAAGGTTATGAGTATTTCAGGGAGCACGAACAGAAAACAGTAATAAATCAATATCATCACCACACTCCCAAAGCTTGAGCTCGTTGAGTGAAGAAAGCTTATCAGTCCGAGGTAGAATAGGCCCGTACAGGGCAGTTCCACTATGGTGACAAAAATTGCCAGCAGAACAACGGCCGTAAACGAGACATATAACATAAGTCGGTGTATGGTGTTCTTTGCGGAATCCGGAATGGAAAAAGCTGACTTTTTCCCTTTCAGCGCATCGAAAACATTTACCACTCCGGCTATTAGTAAAGCGATCACGAGAAGTGCTTTCATCACATTAAAGCCGTTCAGGGCAATGGCCATGAAGCGAAGATACGAATAGGCGAGGTAAATTGCCACACCGAGCACGAAGTAAGTCACATAGCACGTTAGCGTGAAAACAGCGGCTCTTGTGACGACGCCCTTCCTTTCGAGACCAAGAGCTACCATTCCCGCTATCATCATTACCATTACCGATATCATGCACGGGTTGATGGAATCCGCAAGCGCAAGAGCACTCACAACCCCCAAGAATAACCAGGGCGGCATGTTTTTGCTCAGTTTGAGATTCTCCTGAGAAATGACTCCCGATTTCAGCAGCAGGACGCCTCCGAAAAATACGACAATGAGCAGAGCAAAAACATGGAACATCACCTTCTTCCCCGATCGAGACTCTCCGCCTGTTTTCTTCTTCCCACTCATTCTTTTCTCCCTCCGTGCAGGGATTTCAGGAGGAGCTGTGAAATCTCCACAACCCTTACCTTTTTGTTTTCCAGCAATTCTGAAGCATGTTTGAGTGAAGCGTAACAGAGCGGGCAGGAAGTAACGAGAATGTCAGCACCACAACTAACAGCCTCAAGGACACGTTCCTTTGCTATCTCTCCTGCCAACTCGGGATAGTTGGCCTTCACGCCACCACCGCCACCGCAGCATAGAGCATCCAGCATTGTTCTTTCCATTTCCACAAGTTCGTAACCGAGAGTTTTTATTATTTTCCTCGGCTCCGTGAATATTCTTTCCCACCTGCCTAGGTGGCATGGGTCGTGGTAACACACCTTTATTCCGTCATTTTTTGTTTCTCTAACCCCGAGTCTGCCGTTCTCTATGGCGTCCCACAGAACATTGACGGTGTGCAGAACATGGATATTCCACTCGTTTCTGAGCACTTCCCTGTACGCGGAACGGAGCGTGTGATAGCATGCTGGACAGCTTGTGATGATCCTCCCCACATTGTATTTCTTTAGGATTTCCAGATTCTTTCTTGCGAGCTTCTCGAAGTCATTAGTATAGCCTGCATTCCTGACAGGGGAGCCACAACAATAAATATTTTGAATTTTTATGTAGTTGATGCCGGAGAGCTTCAGGAGCGCGTCGTAATTTTTCTCAAGTTCCTTCAGAACAGTGGATGTCAAGCATCCCGGATAGTAAAGCGTGTTCGGTTTCAAAAACCTTTCAAACACACCCATTCCATCACCCGTTTCAGCAGCAATACATCTTATCGGGCTCAAGAGCTTCCGAACCCTCAACTTTACCGAAGGGATTGCCATACTTTCTTGTGTTTTCGATCATCTCAACGTTGGATGCGAGCTCAAACTTATTTCTCACGCATTCCTCTCTTATTTTTCTCACCATTTCCGGAATGTTTATTCCGAGAGGGCACATTTCCCTGCATGCTCCGCAGGTTGTGCAGAGGTACACGCCTCTATCGAACGCTTCCTTCAGACCTTCAAAGCAGTAGGTTTTAACTATCCCTATCCCGCCGTGGTAAGCATCTCCGCCATAATTGTTCAGCAAGACTCCATACACGGGGCAAGCGGCAAGACACGCGCCGCAGTTAATGCAGTACAGAGCCTCCCTGAAATCAGAATTAATTATTTTGCTCCGTCCATTATCCACCAGCACCAGATGCACTTCCTTGGGGCCCTGAGCGCCCACGAGCTTCACCCCTCCTATATCCGCGGTTGCGCTGGGTGAGCTTATAACGTTTATGTAGGACGGCATGTGTAAGCCGGTTCCCCAGATGGACTGTGCCCTGCATATAACCATCGCGTCTTCCAGAGTTGGTACGATTTTATCGATTGTCGCAACGACCACGTGCTTTTCCGGCAGCCTTGACACGAGGGATATGTTGCCCTCATTCTCAAGAATGACGATGGCACCTTCGGCCGTCAGAACGTTTGCTCCCGTTATTCCAACGCGCGCTTTCGTTATCCTTTCCCTCAGATAGCTCCTTACGAATGCGAGAATGCTCTCCGCACTTTCCTCCACCTTCGCTCCCGTCTTTTGCCGGATCTTTTTCACAATTTCGTTCAGCCTTATGTGGGCCGCCGGCAGCACAGGATGTATGTCCTTTTCCTCACACAGATCCACCAGAAAATCTCCGCAGTCCGTTTCCACAACATCGATACCTTCACTTCTCAAATATTCAACAAGGCGGATTTCCCTCATCACATTGGATTTGGATTTCACAACAATGCTCTCACTTCCGATTATTTCCCGCACGATCTCTCTTGCTTCCTTGCTACTGGACGCTTCATGAACCGTTATCCCGCTCTCCTCCATCTTTCGTATCATCTCTTTTTTGAGATCATTTAGGTTGTCTATTGAGAATTCCTTTATGCGCCTCGCTCTGTTTTTGAGAGCATCGGCATCGGTTTCTCCCAGAACCCGAGATAGGGCTATCCTGTAATTTTTCAGGGAGGTGTCGAAGACCCTCCTCTTATCCTTGAGTCTCTTATCCTCCACAAGCTTTTTCACAGTAGCTTTATCCATGTGACCTACTTATGAAGGAAACAACTTTTATAATTTGGTTGCAAAATGTGAAACTGAAGGACAAGCACACCATTGACAATCTGGCAATGATGATTTTCGAATGGCAAAATCTATCCTTTGCAAAAAATTTTAAACTCATGCGACAATATTTAGAACTGCTGAAGCACGCGCCGGGGTCGCATAGCCTGGCTAGTGCGCTGCCCTGGAGAGGCAGTGCCCGTAAGGGCGCGTGGGTTCGAATAGGCCAAATTTTTCAGAAGCCTCGAAAATCCCACCCCCGGCGCTCCAATATAATAATTTTTATTTTCCTATTCTTCTCCCAGCTCTGCGTGATAGGGGAAGCGGGCTGGAAAAGTTGTTCGAGGTGTGCAAGGCGGTATTTTTAACTGATAAAAAACCGGAACTCGATGAGAGTCACAAGCGGCTTATAATTTCTAAAGTGTTGCAGGGAAAGAGCTGGGAGAAGGTGAAGGACGAACTTGGAAAGGGATCCATCTACTGGATGATAGAGCTGAAGGATGTGGCTAAAAAGCTTCTTGCCTTTTATGGATCAAACAAGGTGAGCAAGAGGGAAATAAAGAAATTGGATGAAGTGTTCGAGAAGATCAGGAAGAAGATGAAGAATAGATGAATTGTGTACTGTCCCTCAGGGTGGGTGAGATTATCTGAATAAAAATTAAGTTTCACAAAGTGCAATAAACAAAAATACAAAAAATTTTATTATTTCAAAAAATAACAATGATATACATGTTTGAAACAATTATAATAACAAAATGATGATATATTTTTAAAAAATTAGCATTGGTATTTGTGTGTATTTTTACATGAAACTGTTTCAAGTTAAAAATAAATATAAACCAACTACAATTTATGAATAGGACCTCCGCCCTTATGTGCGGGGTCTGAAAAAAGAAACAAAGAAGGTGAGTGAACCATGCAGCTGATAAAGAAGGTAGGGGCCACACTGGTCGGTTCTTTGATGGCCAGTTCAGCCATACTGGCTGGAGCTCTGGCTGCAGATTTGAGCAGCTTCCAGAATATGACCACAGCGAACACAGTAGTGGTTGTGGGAGCAAACGCGAAGACAGCTGATGTAGTCGGTGCAATAAATGTCGCGGCTGCTCTCGCAAGACACGGAGCCGAGGCAACAGTAACAGGAGCTGGCGAGGTGACCAAGGTTACAGGGGGTGTAGCTCTCGAGACTGAGAACACCAAAATATACCTCGGAGATCCTATCAACAAAGCTAAGGAGGCCTTGACAGCGGATGACTTGCCAAACCTGTTGGCGAGCGGGACAGTGGTGGATAACACAGGAACGGAATACAAATATGACCAGTACCTGTATGTAGGAAACAAGAAAGTCACATTCGGCAAACCCGACGATTTGGATAACCCTGTAATTTACATACCTATCGGAACCGATCCGAATGCGCCACTTTACACGCTGAAAGTGGTGTTCAATGATGAGATCAACTTCAACAGCACGGATGTGCAGGGCAACACAATAAAACTCTTCGGTAAGGAGTTCACAATAGGACAGGGTTCAACAAACACTAACATAATTCTTTACGAAGCATCTCAGGAAGTTACCGTGGGTGCCGGCGAGGAAACAACGGTCTCCATCAATGGTAACGAATACAAAATAGATGTTGTGGGTATCTCTCCTGATGCACAGAGTGCAACAATAGAGATCAACGGAAAGGCCTATACCAAGAGTGCGGGAGAAGATGTGGTTATAGGGAACACAGTCTTTCATGTGAAGGAGATCAATCTTTACGAGGTGCCAGAGAAAACAGGTAACGTCGTGCTGACAATAGGAAGCAAAAAAGTCGTACTGAGCAATGGAGAACCTGTAAAGGTAGGCAAGGATGAAAACCCTGTCGACGGAACGCTGGTAACAATTACACGCGGAAGTGACGGCGGGGTCTCAACCATAGAAATAAAGGTAGCAGCACAGGATACGGACAGTGACTTCATAAAAGCGGGAGGGGAGTTCGTAGACCCGGTATTCGGATTTAAAGTCAAACTCAAATCTGTGGATCTAAAGGCTAACAGGGATGTGATAGCCGTATCAACATCCGGCGACAAGGTAGCCACAGTGAAGGTAACCGACAAAAAAGGAGACACGAAGACAATTGAGTGGGCTTACGATAATGCAGGCACTTTGAGCCTCGCTGATGGGGACCAGAACCCGATAGCAGTTTACGAGGGAGAAAAAGTACCAGAGAAGGGATACCTGATCATAACCCAGGGTGGATTCACGCACCTGCTGAAGGTCACGGACATATCTGCTGCCGACGACGGCATTCAGAATGATAAAGTAACACTGCAGGACGTGTTCACTGGCACCACTTATGATGTTAAACTGACAGGGGACACCACAGGGGGCGATGACACACCGTTGACCGGTACAAAGGTGATCGACGGGTACACATACAACTTCACAGCTTACGACACAAATGGCGATGGTATTTACGATACTATTTCAGTTAAATGGAACCCTGTAAACGAAACGGTGGTGTACCCAGCAATCGAACTAAAGAACGGCGAGAAGATAGCATTTGTTAAATCAGCCGAGGATGTCGTTTCGCTAAGTGTGGGCGGAAACACTGAAACATTGGTGTTGCCAACCGGTGATGCAAAAGTGACTTACACCGACAACGGTACTGACATCACTGACGTATATGTGAACGGAAATGAACTTACACTTGGTGGCAGCACTTCGGTAAATGTTGGTGGTGTGTACTACGCATTTACCTGTGGACCTGTAGGAGCAACTGTAACATGTAGTCTCGATTTAAACAAATACGAAAACACCACCGCGGCACCTCTTGACAAACCAGCAATCCTGATGATAGAAGAGAAGGACAACAACGATCATCACGGTGTTATCGCAATATATGCGGACGATGACAGCGGGAAGATAACCGTAGATAATGTACTCATGGGACCGCCAATGTACACTACAAGCGACAGCGATGTGGAGCAGGGACTTGATGTGTACGGAACACTGCTGGAGGTCAACACCGCTGACCAGGGTAAAGTAACGATATATTACCCAGACGAGCAGGTGTACTACACCGTTGCTGTCGGACCTGATCCGCAGTTCGGTGGAACCGTAACTGCCGGAAACGCCGAAGTAACCTTCCCACCGCTTGCCGGAACTGGCATAGCAGCTCTCGACACCGAGGCTTCAACTTTCAAAGGCACAAAGAACGTGATACTGGTTGGTGGTCCTGCGGCCAACAAGCTCGTCGCAGAGCTTGCCGAAGCCGGCAAGACACCGACGTTCAAGGAATGGCAGGAGAAGCTCCAGGGCAAGGCGATAATACAGGCGATAGACAACCCGTTCGGAGGCGGCAAGGTGGCGATAATCGTCGCCGGTTGGAGTGCTGACGACACGAGGGCGGCATGCCTCAAGCTTGCAACCGAGAAACTCACTGGAGAGGCAAAGATGCTGGTAAACGGTGAGCTTACGAACTTCCAGTACCCGTTCCCTACCCAGGAATCAGGGACAACCGGGGCTACAAACGAAACAGCTCAGTAACACCGGGTTGATTTAGGAGCCACTGGCTCCTTCCATTATTTTATTTTTGTTCCAATTTTTGGAAGCATCAGATAATTCTTTCTGAGGATATTTGAATATATTCTTAATTCTGTGGCGCTTTCACAAAATTAAAAACAGGTTTACTTTCATTTTACTGTAAGATGGATTGTTCAGGAAATGGTAGAAATCACCCATATTCATTTCTTTACCTTATAAACTCTGACATTGCACCAACCGGTATGCTTGTAGATTTCCTGAAACCGGTCTGCATGCTTTTCAATGTATCTTTCCACCCATTCCGGCTTGTTTTCACAGCTATCAATAATTATGTATGCAACATTGTACTTCTTAATGAATTTATCCATCGCCCATTCGTCCTTTGGGAAATAAATAACCTCTCTTCCCGTAAGCAGACTGTAGATCGGATAGCTGGATGACATGATGTTTCCGCCAGCCCCCTCCTTGATCAGCTTGGTAATCTCGATGATCTCGCTCCTTGCGGTTTTGTTAACATAAGCCTGATGGACAGCTGAAGGCAAATATAAGACAAAAATTAGAGAAACAGTTGAAAGCACTACAGCCCTTCCAATCCCACTATTGCTACCCAATCTTTCCAGAAAGCGGGCGGATACGATTACAATCGCGGGTAAAACAGGGAGCATATATCTGTAGTTTTTTTCGCCCACAACAAAACTCATCAAAGCAAAGTAAATCGCGAACCATAGGATAGGGAGAAAAAGTGACCTTTCTCTTTTGTCTAAAGCATAAATCACCCCTGCCAGAAATATGATACCCTGCAACTTGAAGATGTTGTAAAAATTCAAAAGATAATAATACCAAGGACTCTGCTTGGTTATATTGTTAACTATGTACAGATTATAAGTGGCTGATCCGATTGGACTATTGTAAACCCGGCACCCGTGGATTATCCATGGTAAAAGAATAAAAGATGCAATCATAACCCCAAACCAGAACCTTCTGGAGATCAGCCAGTCCCTGATTTTTCCTTTAATCAGAATTGCAATTACAAACAAGATAAACAGAGATGCGAGTGTGTATTTGGAGAGAAAAGCAACAGTCACGAGCGGGACAGAAAGGAGCATTTTTCTTTCATCACGTGCACACATCCAGAGAAAAAGGAAAAGACTCACAAAAAAAATCTCGAGGGGTTCCACCAGAGCCTTTGTGCTCCAGAAAATGAGCTCGCTGGAAGAAAAGAATAAAAAGGAGGAAAGAACTGCAGCAACATCATTCCAGCACCTCCTCGCAATCTCGTAAATCACAAAAGCCGATGCAACTGTGAGCAACAGATTGAAAAGATAAGCAAGCTTGATGGAGAACCCAAAGATGAAATAAAGGATTGCAAGCAAAAAAGGATAAAGAGGAGGTCTGAACGCTTCCTGATGAAACAGATTTATTTCAAACACATGCTTTTCTACAAGGCTCTTTGCAAGCCCCATGTAAACACATTCGTCCCACCATGGTGTACCAACAAAAGTGTAGGCTTTCCATGACACGAATAAAAAGGCCGAAGCTATAATCAAAAATGGAAAATACTCAGAAATTCTCATCTTTCCACACCCTCGCATATGGGCGGCTTGTTTCTGTACAGCGGACAGATAATCTCGAGAAGCTCTTTCTCGGTTCTGAAGCCAACCACACGCTCATGACCATTTATAATCAGAGTTGGAAACACACTCACATTGTATTGCGTTGCAAGAACACCCACCATGGGTTCCTGAGTATAACTCACATCAAAAGGAAACACGAGAAGTCTGTCCCGCAGTATGCTTTTCAGATGACTAAGGATGAAACCCTGTGTGGGGCAAACATCACAATTTTTATTATAAAAATACAGCACGGTTACTATATCGGCATTGCACTCCTTTCTGCTCTTCTCCGCAAGTATGAAATACCTTATGTTGGCAAGAATGTACTTCCTCTTAAGAAATTCGTACTCTTCTCCATATTTTTTATTGTTTTCTTCATACTCTATTAGTTTTTCAAGAATGGGTTGAAGGGTTTTCAAATTGTTTTCCAGAATCTTAGTTATGACGGGACAAACCTCGTTCTTTGGAAGATACTGGAGATAGAGGTACTGAAGCTGCAGGCTCTCGAACTCAACATCCTGCTTTTGCACAATACTTTCTGCATAGTTAATCTTCTGAATGTCAGTAATTAATCCAACAAGCATACCCATGAGGAATATAAATACGGTGATCACTCCAGCAGCGATATACCTCTCCTTTTCCACCTTTCTCAAGCTTACCACCACCTGCCCTTCCTTTTCACCATGCTAAGAATCGAAAAAACCCAAATGAAGCTGAGTAAAATGTAGTAAGCAAAGAAGAACATCACAAGAGCAGGAATAAAATAGATTTCCACTTTTTCTCCGGTTTCCCTGTAAGCTTTGTACATCCAGTACATATTGATTATAAGCAGGAGCAGAATAATAAATATCTTGCCGTAATCGTAGGTAAGGAGAACACTTGTAATTTCGGTTCTGTTCCATAAGGAGCGCAGGGATGGAAAAATATTGAACCCAACCTGATACCACCTCCATACGGATTTCAGAATGGGATAAATGAGGAATCTCAATGTGATGCTAACCGTAACGAAGGGTAAAATTGCGGCTCCGATCAATAAGGTGGGTGCCTGAAACATGCCGAAATCACCGTACTTTCTGTTGAATATCATGTCACGATATTTCCAGATCGTCTGAAGTGAGCCGACGTACCACCTTCTCCTTTGCTTGTAAAGCTGCATAAGCGTTGCCGGAGCATTGGTAAGTACTTCCCCTTCCATGCTCTGCCTTATGATATAGTGGTGCCTCTGCATCCTCCACGCTATTTCCTGATCTTCAACTATTGAGCTTTCATCAAACCCGCCAAGCTTTTTCACCACGCTCGTCCTGTATATGCTGAAGGGTCCCGGCGTAACATGCACAGAGTCCATTGCAGCATAGATTTTCTTTAGAAACGCGTACAGGATGTATTCCAACCATTGCAACTTCTGCAGCAGATTTTTTGGATTGTTTACCTTCATGAGAGGACAGACTGCACTTACTCTGTTGTTTGTAAAGTAAGCGATCATCTTTTTCAGAGTATCCTTCCTCACAAACGAGTCAGCATCCAGGCATGCAACGAACTCCGTATCCACGTATTTCAAACCATGGTTTAAAGCCGCAGCTTTACCTTTATTTTCCTGGGTGAGTACCAGAACACCATATTTTTCATACTTCTTTGCAATCTCGAGCGTTCTATCGGTTGATCCGTCATTCACCACTATTACCTTCAGCTTATCTTTGGGATAGTCCAACTTGAGCACGGATTTTATTGTTTTGGCTATTGTTTTTTCTTCGTTATAAGCAGGGATTATCACGCTCACGCCCGGTAATTCTCTCCATCTTTTCTTTTCTATTTTGTCCCCCTCCAATAGAAGAGTGAGCAGCAGGAAGACCGCACAGTAAATCAAGAAGACATACACAGTCCAGAAAATTACATCACTCCACAACATTATCATCCATTAGAAATAAACATTTTTACAACTTCCTTAACAGATTCGAGCGTGCTAATTCTTATGAACTCGTCTGCACCATGAAAGTTGCAATCCTCATCCATCGGCCCGAAACCTATAGCCGGTATGCCGACATTGTGATAAACTGCCGAGCCATCAGTCGTGCCGAGCTCAACCCCACAGATGGCTCTAGAAGGATCAACGATTTCAACTGCATTCTTCAGCTTTTTAACATACCTGTTGCTCTCATCTATCCCATATCCCGGAATTGATTCGTGAAATTCAAGCGAGGCGTCAATTCCAAGCTCAACAGCCCACTTCTCAAATTCCATCTTCAGCTCCATCTCCCTTTCCTCAAGATTTTCCTCCGGAATCAGCCTCCAGTTGAACTTGATCGTTGCCTTTCCCGGGATCACATTTGGCTTCTCTCCGCTCTCCAGCACAGTAACAGAAAGCCTGTTCCATATCATCCCGCTTACGGGATTCGGTGCTGCCTTAAAGCGGGAGGACACACGCTTCTCTTCCTTTTTTCCGAATTCCATGAGTTTTGAAGCTATCATCACGGCTTTTTCCGCTGCGTTCACACAGTTGAATGGATAAGCAGCATGTCCCTGCTTGCCCACAACCTCTATTATGCCAGTTATGGTTGTCGAGCACCCAACACTCACACATGAAGTTGAAACGTCCAGAATATAGGCAACATTCCCTTCAAGCAGATGCCTGTGTTCTGATAGCAACCATCTCAATCCTGCCTTGCTACCAATTTCCTCGTCTCCGGTGCAGACGAACCTGACGTTGAATGCAGGGCTGTCATTTCCTTCCAGAATATCCTTCATGGCAGAAAGAAAGATCGCCACACCACCCTTATCGTCACTCGCACCTCTCCCAAAGATCTTGCCATCTCTCACCACAGGCTCAAACGGATCGGTGCTCCAACCTCTGCCGGCGGGCACAACATCGTAGTGTGTTATAAAAATGCAGGTTTCATCAGCACTGCAGTCAAGCTCCCCAACCACCACCGGCCTGTCTTCAAGCTTTGAGAGCAACCTTGTTGTAAATCCGAGATTTTCAAGTTCACCCGCTATGAAGTCCGCACATTCCCTGCCGTCCTGAAGCCTTTGCTTGTAGCTGAAGCTCTCAGTCCTGAACTTTATGAGTTCTTTGAGGATCTTAACACCGTAGCTGCTCATTCGATCAGCCCTTTATGTTGCCGATTGGTCTGAGTCTCGCAACTTTGGTTGAGAGTATGGCATGGTGCACGCTCTCGATCACTTCATTCACATCCTTATACGCTTCGGGGGCCTCCTCAGCAACACCCGGCATCGAATGAGCCCTGACATATATCCCCTTCTGAGCGAGCCTCCTTATTACCTGTTCACCCCAGAACTTCTTCTTGGCCTGCGTTCTTGACATCCTTCTGCCAGCACCATGGCATGTGGAACCGAAGGCTTTCACCATGCTCTCCTCCGTGCCCACAAGAATGTAAGAGCAGGAACCCATACTCCCCCCGATAATGACCGGCTGACCCACACTCCTGTACTTTAGTGGTAGTTCTTTTCTACCCGGCCCAAATGCTCTCGTTGACCCTTTCCTGTGCACATAGAGCCTCTTCTTCTTCCCGTCAACCTCATGCTCCTCAATTTTACACGTGTTGTGTCCTATATCGTAGAGGGTTTTGAGATCCTCCCCGGGAAATATTTTGCTGAAGGCTTTTCTTGCGAGATGCGCTATCACCTGCCTGTTGGCAAAAGCATAGTTTATGCCGCAGCACACAGCTGCAAAATACTTCTGCCCCTCAGGGCTGTTGATTGGAGCGCACACGAGCTCCTTCTCCCTTATTTTTATACCGTACTTGCGTGATGCTTCAGCAAGAACCTTCAGGTAGTCCGTACCTATCTGGTGTCCTAAGGCACGTGAACCGCAGTGAAAGGTTATTACGACCTGCCCTTCAAAAAGGCCAAAGGCATTTGCAGCTCTCTCATCATAAATTTCATCGACAACCTGCACCTCGAGATAATGATTCCCGCTTCCGAGGGTGCCAACCTGACCGCGTTCCCTTTTTATTGCAGTCTCGCTAACAGCTGATGGATCCGCTCCTTCAACTCTGCCGTTTTCCTCAGTGTATTCAAGATCATCCTCCGTACCGTATCCCTGCTCAACGACCCATCTTGCGCCCTCTGTAAGCACTTCATTGACCTGAGCTCTGGTCAGCACTATCTCCCCCCTTGAACCCAGGCCGGCCGGTACGGTTCTGAAAAGCTCATCCACGAGCTCCTTTATTTTTGGCCTAACGTCCCGTTCCGTAAGGTTGGAGATCATGGTTCTAACTCCGCAGTTTATATCAAAACCCACCCCACCCACAGACACCACGCCACCTTCATCCGGATCAAAGGCAGCAACACCGCCTATCGGAAAGCCGTAACCCCAGTGACCGTCCGGCATCACGAGTGATGCTTTAACTATGCCGGGCAGGCATGCAACATTGCTGCACTGCTCGTAAACTTTCTCGTCCATCTCCTCAACTACCCTCTTCATCCCGAAAATTCTGCCCGGAACGTTCATCTCCCCCTGTTTTGGGATCTCCCACTCGTAATCATTTATGCGTCTCAGCTTTGAGAGATCCATAACCATCACCTCAATAAAACTTCAATAAAACTTGTCGTGGAAGCTTTAAGAAAATTGTCATCCCGAAACTCCAAAACCGAGAGACTTTTCTAAGAACACGCAATAACACAACCATATCAACAACACTATTAAACACGCGGTGATCAGTATTCCACTCCATTTTCGGCAGGCATGCCCCTATCATACGGGTGCTTTACCTTTTTCATAAGGGTTACGAGATCGGCCATGTTGATTATTTTACTGGGAGCGTTTCTACCCGTGAGCACCACCGTGATCTCTTTTGGCAGGTTCTCAAGCCACTTCACAACCTCATCAACATCAATAAGTCTGGCGTGCATGGCCAAATTTATTTCATCAAGCACGAGCAAATCGGGTTTCTTCTCCCTTGCAATCTTTTTCGCGAATTCAAAAGCTCTTACAGCACCTATACTGTCCTCCTCCGTTGGGTTCTCAAGATCAATAAAGCCAGCTCTCCCGAACTGATAAATCTCATAGTAAGGCCGGAGAAGTTCCCTAACTTTGTACTCCTCAACATACTTCCTGCCCTTCAAAAACTGCACCACAACAACTTTATGCTTATGTCCAACAGCTCTCAAAGCCAAACCCAAAGCCGTTGTTGTTTTCCCTTCCCCATCTCCCGTGTAAACGTGAATTCTGGCGTGTTTTCTGTAATCTTCTGTAACTTTTTTCATCATGCATGAAGATTTGGGGCAAGGAGGTATTTATTTGTTGGAGTTCTCGCGGTTTAGTCTGAAAACCCTGCTGGAAGCGCACCCGAATGAGGTAAAGCACCGCATCCTTTCGAGATTTGTGGATAGGCGGGACATTTGGAAACGCTTTCATTTTCGTGATATGGTAGAAGTCGCGACAGATCAAATACCGGGAAGGACTGATTAGGGCGGGATATAGGAGGAGAGCAGATCACTTTCTTGAGTTAATAATGCCGCCTCAGATCATGATTTTTTGGTATGTCTTTAACACACCCCCTCCACTATAAAATTAAAACTTTCCTTCAACAATCCCTCACCATGTCGGTAAAAATTGGTCTTGTTGGTAAACCGAGCGTGGGCAAGAGCAGCGTTTTCAGGGCGCTTACCCTTGCGGAGGTGGAGATAGCGGAATACCCTTTCACCACCATAAAACCCAATGTTGGTGTGGCTTACGCGAAGCTTGAATGCGTGTGCCGTGAGTTTAACGTAAAATGCAATCCAAGGCAGGGCTTTTGCCTCAAGGGATGGAGGTTCGTGCCGGTTCAGCTTGTTGATGTTGCAGGCTTAGTTCCGGGAGCACATGAGGGCAAGGGTCTGGGCAATCAGTTCCTCGATGATCTGAGGAATGCTGATGTGCTGATACATGTCGTGGATGCTTCCGGATCAACCAACGAAAAAGGAGAGAAAGTGCCTCTGGGCAGCTATGATCCGTGCAGGGATGTTGAGTTTTTGGAGGAAGAGCTGGTGATGTGGATTTACGGGATTCTGAAAAGAAGCTGGGGTAAAATGGCAAGGGCAGAGATGCAGCGAGACAAGGAAGATATCCTTTACGAAATGCTTTCCGGTCTTAAGATGAGGGAGGAAGCTATAAAGAACGCTCTAACAAGTTGTGGGCTTGAAGATAAGAAGCTGTACAACTGGAGTGATGATGAGATCAAGAGCTTTGCAAGGACAATCCTGCATGAGAGCAAACCTATCATAATAGCAGCAAATAAGGTTGACATAGCCCCACAAGAGCTGGTTGACAGGCTCAGGGAGAAGTTTCCCGATAAAATCGTGGTGCCGTGCTCCGCCCATGCGGAGATAGCCCTCAAGATGGCAGCGAAAAATGACTACATAGATTACATCCCCGGAGAAAAAGATTTTGCTGTCAAAAAGGAGCTGAACGATAAGCAGAGGAAGGGTCTGGAGTTCATAAAGGAAAAAGTGCTCGAGGTTTACGGAAGCACTGGCATTCAGCAGCTGATAGATAAAGCTGTCTTCGAGCTGCTTGAGATGATAGCTGTCTTTCCCGTACCGAATGCCAAGCTAACGGATAAGGAAGGGAATGTCCTTCCGGATTGCTTCCTGATGGAAAAGGGTTCAACAGCTCTTGATCTGGCTTATGCTGTGCACAAAGAACTCGGGGACAACTTCATAAAGGCGATAGACATCAGAACGGGGAAGGTTGTTTCAAGAGAGCACGAGCTTAAGCACAGGGACGTCATAGAGATAGTGGCGAGGAGCTAAACGCAGCGTTTGATTAAACATCCAGAACACACTGGGCAATCCATTTCTGCTCTTTTTCATTAAAGTAAACTCTGAGCTGCGAGTATGTGGCCGCCTTAACTTCCACCTTCGGCTTGTGTTTTTCAGCATCGAATCGTTCCCCGTATGCTTTTGCTTCCAGCACCCATCTACCGTCATCAAGCTGCTCGAGCCTCTCAACCTTAAAATGAGCAAATACAGCATCGTTGATGTCTCTCTCGGCAAGGAGGGCATTGAGCCACTCTATGAAAAGCTCTTCAAGGTTTGGTGCATCACACCTTATCTCGATTTCCAAACTTTTTCCGACCCTGCTTATGTCGAACATAACGTCAAACATGGCTTTTGCAGCTTCCTCAAAGGCTTCTTCGAGCGTCCTTCCAGTTCCCCTTATTCCTATATCTGCTTTATGCTCGAAAAATTCGTAAGGCATGAATTGAGTAACGTTTAGGAACGTTTTTAAGTTTTCGACATGGCACATCTCCTGCCCTCTATTCTCTTCTCGGGCGAGGGTGGGGTTCACGAGAAGCACGAGAAGAATCATTAAAATAAAAACAGCCGTCATGTTGAACTCCTGTGGATTGCGAGAAAAATGCAACCATTATGTGCAATGGAATTAGTTATCGCTTCGGAATTCCCTGTGATATTTATTTAAATGTTGCGAAACAGGTATCAAGGAATAAGAACCAATGCTAAGGACTAAAACAAAACTTTTAAGGTTTACATTCCCAACTCAGCTCAAATTTGCATTTCTCGGTGGTTGTGATGGAAAGGAACATCGTAGTGGAAAAGATGGATACTCTACCTTTCTGGAAGAGAGATGTGGAAATGGTGGAGAGAAAGGGAATAGGACACCCCGACACGCTTGCGGACGGAATAGCTGAAAGCGTCAGTGTTGCTCTCTGTAAGGAGTACCTTAGGAAGTATGGTGTGCTGATGCACCACAACACGGATCAGTGTGAGGTTGTCGGTGGCGAAGTGCATGTCCATTTCGGAGGCGGGGAAATACTCAAACCGATCAGGATAATTCTTTCTGGAAGAGCGACAGCAAAGATAAATGACGAGTATGTGCCTGTGCACGAGATCGCTATGGATGCCACGCGGGAATTCCTCGGGAAATCACTGCCCAATTTAAACGTTGATAATGAGATTGTGATAGAGTCCGTTATAGGCAGCGGATCCGCAGACCTCGTGAATGTGTTTAAAAGAAAGGATGAGGTGCCGTTGGCCAACGACACGTCATTTGGTGTGGGGTTTGCTCCATACACCGAGCTGGAGAGGCTTGTACTGGATGTGGAGCAATACTTGAACTCAAAAGACTTTAAGGGGAGACACCCCTATGTCGGAGAAGATATAAAAGTTATGGGCCTGAGAACGAAAAACACGATTCTCCTTACGGTGGCTGCAGCATTCATTTCAAAGCATGTGAACTCAGCTTCAGAATATCTTGATGCCAAGGCGGAGGTGCTCAATGAAATAAAAGAACATGCTTCCGGGATTGT
>JALVWC010000004.1 GCA_027038505.1 Nanobdellati archaeon | reverse complement strand
ATTTCAACCCGTGCTCATGCCCTCAAGCTTCCAGCGCTCTATCTACGGGTGCTCGTTCATCGAGCTGGACTTCAACACAACAGAACTCATCATGGATGCCTACTCGCCGAGACTGTGGCTGATATCTGAGAGCCCACAGAATTACACATTAGTGCTTGTAAGGTACTTTGACACATTGTATGATGGGACATCATCAACCACGTTGGTAAACGGCTGGAATTATGTGGTAAGCACCGGGTTCATTTCCCTTTACGATACCAACACGGGCGTAAATATGAACTTTCTGACCGAGAGTTCCACATGCAATGTTAGGGTTGGAACCCTGACTATAAGGGTAAGAATTGAGAACACAAAAAGGACAGAAATATACTTCTGCGATGGTGCCGTTAACTGTGGAGATTGTGAGGATTTACTGTTCACCAACTCATCCACGGCGGTTGCAGGACGTTATTTGTTGAGAATCTGGAGCGATAACACGTTAAACAGCATCAAGAACAGTACATATGAGAAGATAAAGGAGGAATCGGGAGTCACAGGCTTCGATTTTAATGTAACCATCGGGAATTTCACGTTCGGGAAGAAGGAACCTCTCTTCACCAACATCTGGGTGAGAAAATACCCCGGGATATTGCTTTACCAGAACGGAACGATTACCCCGGTTGATATGGTGATCAGGTTATGGAGATAGGACGTAAGGGCTACATTCACATAATTGAGGGTGTTGTGGCAGGAATGCTGCTTATCTCTTTTTTGGTGTGGCTGCTTCTGCCGGAAAAAGAAACGGGGGACAACTGGATATACACCGAAAAGCTTTCGAAGATTATGGATTTCGCAGCACGGACTTCACTGCTGCAAAATTATACCCTCAGCTGTGATACCGGAGGCATAAAGAATATGGTTCAACCGTACATGGGAGTGAAAAAGGTATATGTGAACATCGATGTGCTGAGCTTAAAAGCCATGGTCGCGAACCTTTCAACATCTTCAAAGTTTGTGATAGCGAAGAACGAAACAGCGTACATAGACGTCATACCGGCGGATACCACTCGGACATCGTGTTTTTTTAAGGTTAACTCCACAGCGATCGGGAACTATACGATCACAGGACTTTACAGAATCGAAATTCCACCCAGCCTGAAGGGACAGGTATCCCTTTCCGTTTCTTGCACCAATCCTGCATGGATTGTTGTGAGAAAGGAATCCATGTGCGGGGACAACACCCGGAATACCGATAACGTGGCACAGGTTTATTATCCCGTGGTTATGGACGCTCAAAATTACGCTGAGATTAGAATGGTGATCGAATGAAAGTGAGGAAGGGACAGTGGCTCATTGTAGGGGCTTTAATGGTCATCCTAGTTCTGTCGTCGCTGCTCACCGTACCCCGGGTGGGAAGAAGAACGAGTTTTCTGACCATCTCAACTAGCAGGGAAGCGTTCAGAACATTCTTGGACCAATCGCTGGTAGCGATGCTGGCTGATAAGCAAACCGATGGATATGCAGTGGTATCATTTTACGACGAGGTGGCTTCCCTGCTAAAAGATAGAGGTGAAAATGTCAGCGTGTTCGTTTTCAAGGTGGAGAGAAACGGCACTGGTTATGACCTTCTTTTCTTCAATGGAAATGAAAACACAACCAACTTTTATCTGGATGTGAATGGGAATATTATCTTTGCATCACACCTTCTACCCTGGGATATGAAACAGGAGAAAGTGAATTATTCCATAACGCTTCCCGCAAATCTCACCTTCAGGGTATACAACGTGGATGTAGATATGTGCTTCCGCGCTGAGATGGAGACAGAATATTACGGAGGTATTGTAGTGGTCGCCACAGATCTCGAGGGAAACACCATGATCATCACCACGAGAACACTCACACCCTGCTGAACGGGTCACACACTAAAAGGACGATGCTTCTGGAAGATACCGCGATGTTCCTGTTGTATAGGATGCGACAGTTGCGTGTGAAATCTTTATAAACATGGATAACCACCAGTAAAATTAATGATCGTGGAGATTGTGCTGAAGAACGAACCGGAGCTGGAACTGGAAGGTTACGAAAAAATAGAGCTTCCTAACGGAACCGTGTTTGCCAACCCCGTGGAAAAACGGGTGGAGATTGTAATAAAGAAACATAGGGACGGAAGGGTAAGCCTTTTTACCGACAAGTCAGAGATAATAAAATCTGTGATCAGTCCGGGAGAAGTTGTTGATATCCATGTGAAGTGAAAAACGGAATTACATTCCCGCGGATCTCAGCCAAGCGACACCGCCGTCAATTCTTGATCGACCGTTGAAGGTTGTTGGTGCTTTATTGAATCGGGGAAAATAAAAAATTGATCGTCTCATTCACTCTGAGCGTGAATACGCAATACACATATATTTGTTGAATTCTAACAAAATCCTATGCTAAGAAAAAGAAAGGCTTTATCACCTCTTATTGCGGGAACGCTCTACATGACCATCGCAATCGTTGTAATAGCGATCCTAATAAGTGTCATAACTCCTTACGTTCGATCGCTCAGGGACAGGGCGGCGTTCGAAAGCGCTAAGACCATGATGCATGATCTCGCGACATCGCTCCAAGAAATCATCGCTGAAGGCAAGGGCTCAACCAGAGTTGTTCCGCTGGTTATAAGGAGGGGTGTGCTCATCGTTGATAACCGCTCAAATCTGATAGAGTTCAGGATGAAAACGGACACACCGCTCGTGGCGAGGAGTGCCATGATCAGGGAGGGAAACATAATAATAGCGGAGGGTGATGATGTCAGCGTGGTGGATAACGGGAATGTGATCACGATGAGGAACTCGTACCTTGAGGTGAACATAACCAAGGCAGGAACTCCAGATAACTGGCAGCAGATAAATATGAGCAGGATCATCGCGGGTGTAAAGCTGTTAAAGGAAAACGTTACGTTTAATGGTACGGTAAGAATTCTCGTGGATAATGTGTTTGAAAACGCCACGGGCTATATTTATGCCGAAATGTACGGAAACAATCTTCCGCGAGGAAGGGTGATAGCACATCTCGCGGTCAACGGTACGGAGTTCGAGCTTCTCATAACTCTACCTAGCTATGCCGATTACCTCGAGCTGGAAACAAGAGAAGTGAGCTGAAATTAAAATTTATTTGAAAAACCATTGAAAATGAACGATGTGGTCGGTATAATCTACCCAGCGGAGAAAAAAGCTGGAAGAGAGGCGCTATCCATCTGTTTCCTGCAAGAAGGACTCGGGAGACTTGGTATAAGGAGCAGGGTTTACTTTGCAGACTCCGCAAACCTCGGGCTGATGTCGAAACATAGGCTGATAGTGGTCAGCTCTCACTACGAGAACAATTATCCGATGCTTCTTCGAATGATGGAGAGAGGAGGGGTGAGTCTTCACAAGCAAGATAGGGACTTTCCAAAACTTCTTGTTGGAGGTCCAACAACGGTCAACCCCATGCCGTTAAAGCATGTTGCTGATTTCTTTTTCATAGGAGATGGGGAGGCGCTCTTTCATGCTCTGAAGGAGAAGAAGAAAAGGGAGGGAACCCTGACGCTCCAAGAGATTATGGATGCGGTGATACGGCATGAAAATGTTTTTCACGAAGGGAGAGGTGAGATAAAGACAGCATTATGCGGTCTGGAGGGTGAGAGATCACCACTCGCCACTGTGGATGGAACGGTAATGATAGAGGTGCAGAGGGGCTGTAGGAGGAGATGTCTTTTCTGCCTCATCGGATGGACCAGGGGGAGGTGTAGATACAGAAGTCTGGATGATATCAGGTTAGCTTTGAGCAGGGTAAAGAAGGGGAGTGTCGAGAAGGTAATGCTCATAGGCTCGGATCCCTTCTCAAATCCGGAACTGCCGGATATAATCACCTACCTTCGCAGGGCGGGTTATGAGATCGGCATGCCATCCATCCATGTTTCGGACATCCAGGAATACAGGGATGTGCTAAAGCTGATAAGGCCAAGAACGATTACAATCGCTCCGGAAAGCTCCGAAAGGATAAGATTTGAGCTCGGCAAGAAGTTCAGCGACGAGGATGTTTTGAGGGCTGCGAGGACAGCAAAGCTGTGCGGAGCGAGAAACCTCAAGCTCTACTTTATGGTGGGTCTGCCCGCCGAGCGGGATAAAGATCTTGAAGCTTGCGCCGATCTTGTAAACCTGTGCTCCTCTCTTGCGGGGATGAGAGTCAAGTGCACGTTTTCCATCTTCATTCCAAAGCCGCACACACCCATGCAGTTCGCACCTTTTGAGGGCGTGGAGGCTCTCAGCGCAAGGAACAAACTCCTGAGGAAAAAGCTCAGGGTAAGAGCACACTTCACTAATCCCAAAAGAGCGGCCATACAGACTCTACTCAGCATCGGCGATGAAAGGGTTGGAAAGATTCTTCTTCAGGCATACAGGCACGGGCTGAGCTATACGGGCTGGGTGGATGCGGCAAGAAAGCTTGGATTGAAGCTTGAGGATTATTTTAACGAAAAAACACCTGAGTACGTCTTCGGCTTTGAGTGCATAAACACGAGCGTGTGCAAGAGAGCCCTTTATTCCGCTTACCAGAAATACCTCGCAAAGACAATTGAGTAGCGATTTACCGCAGGGTTCTACGGGAGATCTCTCCTCTCAGGTTCTCGCACCAGAGCTCTTTCACCCTTTCCTTCGGATAGTTGCTGAGCAGCCATGCAAGCTTTATGAATGCAACCTCGGGAAGCATGTCCGTAAGGTTTCCGAGCACCCCCATCTCAACAAGCTTTCTGCCGGTGCTGTAAACGTTCATGTTCACCCTGCCATGGAGACACTGGGAAGTCATCACAACGACAGCCCCGCTGTTTATTACCTCCTGCAGAGCTTCTCTCACACGCTCATTCTCCCTGCTGTGCTCATCAAAGCTTTCTATTCCTATGTGTCCCAGCCCAGTACCTTCTATAACCAGGCCGTCAAAGCCATTAAACACCATTATTTCCTCCGGAAGCATGTTCGGGTGAGCTTTGAGAACACCCACCTTCACAGCAGGGTTGAATTTTCTGACGATCAGCCTGTCCTTCACATCGCTCCTTCTCCTGTAATCGTCCCTCAAAAACTCTATTTTTTCTTCCTTCGGCCACACTTTAGCGTACGGCAGGGAGTTTATGGCCTGAAAAGCATACCTTGCTGAAGTGTGCATCTTGCGAGTTTTGCAAGCCGGGAGTATGTGGCAGAAGTCATCGCTGGTTGTTGCATGCATGCAGATGGCAACATCGCAGAAGTCCGTACCGGTTATGAACTGCACGGCAGCTATGAGGTTAACGGCGGCATCACTGCTCGGCCTGTCCGAGCTGCGCTGTGCACCCACAAGAATTATCGGGACGGGGAGGTTCTCGAACGCGAAAGCCAATGCTGAGGCGGTGTAAGCCATCGTGTCCGTGCCGTGAGTCAGAATTATGCCGTCCGTGCCTTTCTTTATCTCCTCTACTATAGCATCTATCATGATGTTGTAATGCTCAAACCTCAGATTCTCGCTTAGGGCGTTGGCTATGAGTCTTGAGCTTATCTCAGCATAATTTTCAATTTCGGGGAAGAGATCTATGAGATCTTCCGGAGTGAAGAGAGCCTTAACCCCTCCAGTTTCATAATCCACACGTGATGCTATCGTACCTCCTGTATGGAGTATGGAGACCTTCTTTAACTTCCGGTTACCTGTTTTCTTTCTGGATTTTGTAGAGGGTGTTGCTTTTCTTTTCTCAGCCTTCTCAATAACTTCGATGCTGTTGATTTTATCCGCAAGAATTCCTATGTTGTAACCGTTTTTGAGCTTCAGGATAAGACAGTCTTTATTGCCAAAGCCTGTTCGCGGCATCAGCAACCCTTTGTAAGTTTTTCCAGTTTTAAGCTCAACCCTTAAAATGTCTCCTTCGTTAGCTCCAGCTTTCCCAAGCAACTCCTCGACCCTTTTAGAATAAGTGGTCATGCCTTTCATTTTGGAACAAAAATTTTTAATAAATCTTTATTATGACATTCCGAACTTTTCTTCAACCCATACAAGAAAACATTCCAACTTTAATATAGGATGATCATTCAGCTCTTAGGTAATGGTTAAAATAAGTTTTCTGAAATTTTTTATTGGCTCCGTAAAACCAAAAAGGACGTCCAAATACATTTAAATTATCTCTCCTTTAGCTAAGCTATGGAAGAGCTACACCGTATAGTGAAGGCCAGGCTCGGGCATGACACCCTTTTCGGCTACCCTCACGCGCTCAGAGTGATGGAGCTTGCCGAAGAGATTGCAGAAAGTGTCGGAGCGAACAAAACCATTGTGAGGGTGGCTGCCCTTCTCCATGATGTTGCTTTTGATGGCAAAAACGTAATGACCCATGCTGAGGAAAGCGCCGTGGCAGCGGAACGAATTCTGAAGGATCTGGGCGTCTCTGCCGATAGGAGAGCTGCCATATGCGGTGCGATAAAAAAGCACGACTTCAGAGTATGGGAGCGGGAAGGCATGCCTGAGAGTTTGGAAGAGAGGGTTGTCAGTGATGCTGAAAACATAGAGAGGTGCTCCCCTCACGGACTGATAAAATTCATAATCACAGCCTCCAGAATTCCAACTTACAGGGATTCGGCGGATATTTTGAGGAACGCATCCAGGTTCATTTCCAGAGCGTATGGCTCGTTGTTTTTTGAGAGGAGCAAGGAACTCGCCAAAGAGAGTCATGAGCTTGCGAAAAAGTTCCTTGAGGAGGTGGCGAAGGCAATAAGCTGAATATGGAAAGCGTGGTGAAGTGAAATGAGCGCGAAAGATATTGATTACGGTTCCGTTGGGTTGAAATGCGGGATCGAGATCCATCGCAGGCTGAAAACGAGGAAGCTCTTCTGCAACTGCCAGTCCCTGCTTGAAGATGAATGTGAAGGTGAGTTTTTCAGGTATTTGAGGGTGAGCAAGAGCGAGCTCGGAGAGATAGATCCGGCAGCGCTTCACGAGTTTCAGAAGGGCAGGAGGTACATCTACAGGATGTACAGGAAAAGCTCATGCCTTGTGGAGTGCGACGAGGAGCCACCACATAACGTGAATGAGGAAGCGTTACGCATAGCCCTTGAGATAGCGCTTTTGCTTGACGCGGAGATTGTTGATGAAGTGCACTTCATGAGGAAGATAGTTATAGATGGTTCCAACACCAGCGGGTTCCAGAGGACGGCTATGATAGGTATGGATGGCAGGCTGAAGTGTAGCTTTGGAGAAGTACCTATAACCACGATATGTCTTGAGGAGGAGAGCGCGCAAATTCTGGAGAAAGGCGAAGACCATGTTCTTTACGGACTCAACAGGCTCGGAATACCTCTCATAGAGATAGCAACAGCACCCGTGCTTGACACCCCGCAAAAAGTGGTGGAAGCCGCAAGAACCCTCGGAATGCTGTTGAGGCTCACGGGTAAGGTGATGAGAGGTATAGGGAGCATAAGGCAGGATGTGAACATATCGGTGAAAGGAGGAGCCAGGATTGAGGTTAAGGGTGTGCAGGATCTTTCCATTCTGGAGAGTCTTGTGAAGGAAGAAGTCAAAAGGCAGCTCAGCCTGATAAAGCTCGTGGAAGAGCTGAAAAAGATGGAAATAAAGTTTTCATCCTTTGTTGATGTTAGCGATGTGTTCACAGATTCTGAAAGCAGGATCCTCAGGGGTAAGAGGGTGCTCGCAATGAAAATAGAAGGGATGGCCGGCTATTTTGCCAGAGAGTTGAATTCTTTCAGAACTGTCGGGAGGGAAGTTGCCGACTACGTGAAAGCAAAAACGAAAATGAAAGGGATAATCCACACCGACGAGAAGCTGGAAAAGTATCGCATCAGCAGGGAGGAGATAACGACCCTCATGAAAAAAATGAGATGCAGTGATGATGACCTTGTTGTGATGGTTATCTACAACACCGAGGAGGAGAGAGGAGAGGCCGAGAAAGCTCTGGAAATCGTGAGGGAAAGGGTGCTTTTGCTTCAGCAGCGCGTTCCAGAAGAGACAAGACGCGCTCTTGAGAACGGAGACACGGCATACATGAGGCCTCTACCCGGAGCTGCCAGGATGTATCCAGAAACAGATGTACCGCCTGTTTTCATTTCCAACGACTTGATAGAGAAGATAAATGCATCCCTTCCTAAAACGCCGGAGGAAAAAATTAAGGAGCTCACCTCCATCGGACTTGGAAAGGAGCTCGCGAACCAGCTTTTGAACTCGGACTACCTTTGTATTTTTGAGAAGGCTGTCAAAACATTCTCAAATCTGAGTACAAAGACAATAGCCGCAATACTCGTCAATACGATTCCCGAGGTTAAGAGCAGGGAAGGTGTTGACGTTAGTTTGCTGAGCGACGATGATATCTTAGAGTTGCTCGGACTCCTGAACGATGGAAAGATAAGCAGGGACTCCGTGCCTCTGATAATCAAGTACTGTGTGGCTGAAGGGAGACGCCCGGAGACCATAGTGAGAGAAAAGAACCTCCTCAAAGCATCACGCGAGGAGATAGAGAGGGTTGTGGATGAAATAATAAACGAAGGGAAGATACTCGCAAACTTTAAAGCAGTGATGGGAGAAGCTATGAAAAAACTTCAGGGAAGGGCTGACGGCAAAGAGGTCGCGGAAGCAGTAAAGAGGAAGCTTCAGGCCAACAGCGTGTAGCCCTTATGGTTTTTTATTTCCACCTTGGTTTTCTCTCCGGGTGTAAGAGAACTCTTGAATACGACATCCCGATAGGCATAGTTCCTCCCAAGAGCTATGTTACCATCGTTTTGAATTACTGTAACCTCGCCTCTCCACCCTATCCATCTTTTTGAACTCTCAATTTCAAGCCGGGATTTAAGAGCGAGCATCTCCTCATATCTCTGCTTGACCTTCCAGGAGGGTTGCGAGCTATCCCCACCGCCTCTATGAGGGGAGTAAGCGTAAACGTTAATGGAGTCTGGCTTAAGCTTTTTGAGGAATTCCAAAGTTTCCTCGAAGTCCTCATCATCCTCAGCGGGATGACCCACAAGAATATCGCTTATTATCGTGAAGCCGTTAAACTCCTTTCTGAGCCTGTTGAAAATCATTGCGATATCCTCCGGAGTGTAGTCCCTTCTCATACCATCAAGAACCTTCTGGGAGGCGGACTGAATATTGAGATGCAGAAATCTGTACATCTTCGGGTGGGAGAGACATGACAGAAGATCATCAAAGTACGGCAAAATGGACGCAGGATTTACGTATCCCAGCCGTATTTTGAAATCTCCCTTTATCGTGAATATCTTTCTTAACAGGGAGGGCAGCGCGATTCCGATATCCCTTCCGTATGCTCCGGCATCTTCCGAAACGAGCACAATCTCTCTTGCATTATTTTCAACAGCTCTCACAACGGCATTTATTATGCTCTCCGGGGGATAGGATATCTGCGAACCCCTGGTTATCCTGCAGATGCAGAACTCACACCGTCTGGAACAGCCCTCCCCGATTGGTATGTAAGCGGTGAGGGGATTTACACGTCTCCACACAGCGGTACTTAATGGCATTCTTGGCGGATCGTTCAATCTCCTTACCCTGTACCTTTCTTCCATCTTTTTGAGAATGTCTTCGATGTGGTGGTAGGAGTTCACTCCGGCAATGCTGGCAGAAGGTACAACTCTGAGTATGTTTTCCTCGCCTATTTCTGGGAGACAGCCAATGATCAAAACATTCTTACCCATTGTACTTGCCTGCTGTGCTCTCGACAGACAGTTCCTCATTATTTCTTGTGTGAGGGCACAACTTGCCACAATTACTATGTCCGCATGCTCTTCCTTAACTATCTCATGGCCCTTGGCAAGTATTTTTGACGCCATGATCTCCACTGCTGGTATCATGGATTCGCACACGAAGCTTGTTACGCTCACTTTTGCAATATGTATCACCCCCCATTGCGGAGATGGCAGTTGGCTGTATTTGGTTTGAACCAGGAACTTATTTATATACTTTGTTATGAAAACATTAAATCATAAAAAAAGATGAAAATCATAAAAACAATGAAAGGGGCTAACTCCTCTTGCAGAGGTGATGATATGAGAATATCCACCGGAATTCAGGAGCTCGATGAGGCTATGGGTGGTGGACTACCGGAAAGAGCATCAGTACTCCTTGTGGGAGTTCCTGGAGCAGGTAAGACAACATTCTGCAATCAGTTCATCTATGAGGGACTCAAGAAGGGAGAAGGAGCAATACACATTACCCTTAACGCAACACCTGAAGAAATAATCAACAGCATGAAGTCTTTCGGGTGGGATGTAAACGGGAAGCCTCTGAAGTTTATAGACGCATACTCCTGGCAGATGGGAGTTGAAGAGGGAAAGGAGGTGGTCAATCCAGCAAATCTCACCAACTTCACCATAGCCGTAACAAAGGCTCTGACGGAAATGAGAAATCAGAATGTGAAAAGGGTGGTGATAGATTCACTCTCAACAATGTTCCTCTTTGTGCCGAAAGACCTCTGCCTGAGGTTCATTTCCATGTTATCTGCCAGGCTGAAGGGAGCGGGGATGACCATATTGATAGCCGTTGAGGAAGGTATGCATACACCAGATATAATTACAGCGCTAAATAGCATCACGGACGGTACGATAAACTTTGTCATGGAGAACGATACGAGATTGTTAAAAATAAACAGAATGAGAGAAACGAGGAACCTCCCCATAACCCTTAAATTCAAAATAAGCGAAAGCGGAATAGAGATCATGCCATGATTTTCTGTATTTTCTTCGCCGCTTTCTCCATTTCCAGCAATACCAGCCCCAAATTCGCTTTAGGCTGGACAAGAGTTGATAGAATCGGGGAATCTTCATCAGAGCCCACACTAATGGAGATGAATTTACCATCTTGAGCATCTACCATTACTTGGCTTAAAGCTCCGATATCAAGTTCCTTGGTCACTTGCATTCCCGTACCCACAATAGCCGCTGCCATTGCTGCCAGAGCCCTTTTATTTACTGTCTCCGGAAGATCTGAAAACACAAGCAAACCATCAGGAGTCACAACAGCATTCCCTACCACGCCTGAAACATTTTTGAGATCGGAAAGCGCGTCCTTCAGTTCTTCTTCCTTAGGCATCCTTCAACCCCTCCTTCAAGTTTTGAAGTACAGTATAACTGTGGTTTTTGGATTATTTAAAGGTTTTTGGAAGGTCAAAATACACTCCTTTTGAGGATCTCTTCGAATAGAGTTGTCAGAGCTTTTTCCACATTTTCTCCTGTTTTCGCGGATCCACCTACCACTATGGGGACACCCAACATTTTTTTTATCTCTTCGGGCGAAAGTGCACCCTCCAAGTCCTGCTTATTCGCAAATACTATAAACGGTATGTTTTCCTTTTTCACCTTTTCAAGCATTTCCAGCGCCCTGGGAAATGATTCCGGTTTGGTCGAATCCACTATAAGTATCACACCCCAGACATCCTTGGAAAGGACCTCCATTATCCAGTCGAATCTTCCCTGACCTGGGGTGCCGAAGATGTTGCAGGCGAACCCCTTCTTTTCCACATATCCATGATCCAGGGCTATGGTTGTACCCAACCTATCTATGCTCACCGCGGTCTCCGAAAGAGCCTTAACCATAGTGGACTTCCCCGCATTGTAAGGCCCCGTAATCAATATCTTTGGTATGTAGAGAGTGACCCCCGTCAGGGTGATTTTGAAGGGTATTGCGGGCTTGTGATCAACTTTGTAGTAGTTTAGATACATGAGTTTTTTCGATACTGTGGCAAGATCTATAACCAGGTCAAAAGCGTTCTTTAACTTCTCGATGTCCTTGGGGTCATAACCCCAATTTGTGAGAATGAATACTGATGTGGTTTTGTTCTCTTCGTTTAGATCTTTACACTCCTTAACAAACTCTATTATTTCATCCACGAATCCCATGAATGTTTCGAGGCAGTCCCACACCGCAAGTTTCTGTCCCTTCTCTTCCCGAATGGCCTTCTTCCACAATTCTTTTGTTTTCTCCCATGCGGGCCTACCACTGGTTATAATCTCATCAAGAACATACTTTGCATCACTTTTCTTTTTCAATGTAAAGGATAGGCAGTCTATAAAGAGTATTTCCTGTGTTTTGAATCCGTGCTTGTACATGTTGTTCTCAACATCCTTTGGAAGCTTGTTGGTGCTCAGATATATTCCCACATCCTCCTCCTCCAATCTGTGGGAGAGTATTTGCTGCGCGAATGTTGCCGCGTCTGCGAGAGGATCCGCGAACAAGAGCACATTTGAATGAACAGGTAAGCCTCCCTCCAAAAGCTCATCAAGCTTGGGAATACTCGTGGTTATTTTCATTTTCCATCACCTGATTCTTCCGCGTTTGAATGGTATTACTTTTTATGGGGTTGTACAAGTATATAAAAGTTTTTTGATAATTTGCAGTTTCACATAATATAACGAATGGGTATCTCAACTTCTCAAGATAATAGAAAGATATTTTAATGAGTATGTTCTGAGTATTAAAGCGTATGGGAAGTCACTTACCCTTCGTGAAAATAAATGGATTCAGGCTAAAGTTTTCCGAGAACCTCATATTACGATCAGTTCTTAAGACGGGTGTGTCTTTCGATGATGCCATGCGTGCTATGGAATATGTTAAGGGCGATGTTCTCGGTAAGGAAAGCATAACCGCGGAAGAGCTTTTTGAAATAACAAAAAATGCGCTTACCAATGTCTGTGGTTCCAAATTCGCGAAAAGATACGAGATCTGGCACAGGTACAATGTTCTTAGGAGGAGGGGTATCGCAGAACCAGTTCAAATTCTCGTTGGTGGTCCTCCGAGTGTTGGAAAAACTATGTCTCTGACTGACGTCGGTTTTCGTCTGGCAATTTCCAGAACGATAACCACCGATGCCATAAGGCGCGTGATAAAGGTTCTGATAAAGGAAGACCCGATTCTCCATCTACCGTCTTATCGTGTGTGGAAAAAACTCCCATCTCACGAGGTTAGTGAAAACCCGGAAATAGAGGGATTTGTGAAACAGGTCGAATTCCTGAGACCTTTCATAGTGGAGCTCGTGAAAAAATCCATCAAAGATAAAAAGGACGTCGCCATCGAGGGTGTGCATGTCACTCCGTGGCTTCTCGAGTCAGATCTGCTTAAAAAACCAAACGTTATTCAGGTGTTCCTCAAAGCACCCGAAAAGGGAACGTACCGTCAAATGTTCTTTTCAAAGAGACTGAGGGAAGGGGAAACAGATAGACAGCTCATAGAGGAGGATTTTGAGGCATGCACAAAGATAAACGACTTTCTGGTTGAGGAAGCCCGAAAAAGGCGGTTGCACATAATAAAGTTTCGCACGATGGAACAGACGGTTAATGAACTCCTCGAGGTTGTGAATTTCAGAATAAAAAAAATTGTGTGTATGTTGAACGGCACGGCCGCGCACGCAGCTTACAAAGAGGAGTATCCGGAATTCATATAGGCCCGTGTTAGTTCCCTCAATTGAAGAAAAACAGGTTCTCAGCCTTAAACGGGGTCGGAGGGGATGGATAACTCGAGCAAAATACGTAAAACCCACGCAGGAAAGGGAATTGAAAAAAATAGGAAAAAAAATATAATTTATCTCGTACCTCACACGCACTACGATGCTGTATGGATCTTCACCAAGGAGGACTACTTTCACATCAATGCCATGATACTGAAAAAGGCCGTTGAGCTTCTTGAAAAATATGAGGAATTCAGGTTTCTTCTGGAGCAGACACACCTTCTGGAAGAAATAGAAAGGAGAGAACCGGAACTTTTCAAAAAACTCGCGAAATTCATAGGGGAAGGTAAAATTGAGGTTGCGGACGGGGAGTATTTAATGGCGGATACGATGATTCCGCAGGAGGAGACGATCATCAGGGAGATCCTTGTGGGCAAGAGGTATGTGCAGGAAAAATTCGGGAAGGATGTTGAGGTTATGTGGCAGGCCGACAGCTTCGGTCTGAACGCACAACTCCCCCAAATTTACAGGAAAGCGGGATACAAATATGTTGCATTCAGGCGCGGATCCCCCGAGATTAAACCTTCCGAATTCATATGGGAGGCTCTGGACGGAACAAGAATTCTCGCTCACTTTATGCCGCTTGGCTACAGAGCGGGTCTGGATCTTGATAGACTGGAAGAATCCTACAGGTTTCTGAAAGGTGTGGCTGCATCACCGCACATACTCATGCCCTGTGGTAGCGGGGTCACCCTTCCGCGTGACGAAATAGTTGATGCCGTGAAAAAATGGAACAAGGAGCACGAAGACGCGGAGATGAGGATCTCAACACCTTCGGAGTTTTTCAGAGCACTGGAAAAATACAGGAATGACCTGGTTGTAAGGAAGGGAGAAATGTATTCTGGCAAATACTCGGAAATCTTTCCCGATACGGCTTCGAGCAGGATAAAAATAAAAAAGACTCTCCGCGCGCTGGAGTGCAAGCTCGTAACCTTGGAGAAGTTCGCAACGGTGAATTTCCTGCTGACCGGACGCTATCCGGAGCATCTGGAGGACTGCTGGAAGAAGCTGCTGTTCCTGGCTTTCCATGATGTGATCTCAGGCACAAGCACAGATACCGCGTTTGAGGAGGCGGAGCGTTGCGCTTCTCTCATAGATAAGAGATGTGAAGAAATGTTGCGAGAAATACTATCTTCTATTGTAGAAAGCGACTCCAACGGAGAAATGGACGCTGACTTTGTCGTGTTCAACCCGCTTCCGTGGCGGGTTTTTGATTGGGTAGAAGTTGAGCTGGAGCTTGAGGCCGGGAGAATACGTGGGAACTGTGGGGTCCTTCTGGAAAGCGGGGACAAGAAGATTGATGTGGAGGTTATTGCTTCCGAAAAACACGGAGACGGCTCCATTAAAAAAATAAAGCTTGGTTTCATTGCGGATGTTCCACCGCTGGGCTACAGAGCGTACAGATTAATAGAAAAAGGCGAGAACACAAATACCCGGGACAAAATCCGTGTGAACGGAGACACAATTCGAAACAGATTTTTTGAGGTGAAGGTAAACAGAGAAAACGGCATGATTGAAGTTTGGATGAACAAAAAAATGATATTTGGAGGCAACGAACTCGTTATAGAGGAAGAATCGGGAGATCTCTACTCTCACAGACAGCTGCTGAAGAGTCCCATAAAGACGGAAAGCGGAGATGGAATCAAATACGGCGAGTTCAGAGTAAAGGAGGTGAAAGTCACAGCCTCCAACCTCAGAGCTATCATAGATGTTGCGGGTGATTACTTTTCTCTGAGATGGCCCTACAGACTTGTGGAGCGCTTCAAACCCCTGTTGTGGAGATACAGCACACTCAGTTTCAGAAAAAGAATCGTCATCTACAGAGACTTGCCGAGAATAGACTGCACGACAACCATTCTCAACAAGCACCCGAGGATGAGACTGAGAGTCCGCTTCACAACACCCATAAATAACAAAACTTACTGGTGTGAGACACAGTTCGGTGTGGTTGAAAGGAGAGCCGACCTGTTTTACGACGATTTTACGGGGTATAAGGAAGCGCCCTCCGGTGTGTATCCGGCTTTGAGGTGGATAGCTTATGAGGATGATGGCGGGTTTGGGGTGGCCGTGATCAACAGGGGAATCCCCGAAAATGAAGTCAGAGACGGTAGCATTTATCTAACTCTGCTAAGATCCGTAAATGTTCTGTCCTGCGATGGAAAGGCGGGGCCGATTGTTCCAGTAAACGCTACCGAGCTCGGAGAACACGTTTTTGAGTACGCTTTACTGCCTTATACCGAAGGGTGGAGAAAGTCCGAACCGCACATACACGGTTATCAGTTCAACCACAGGATGGTTGTCCTGAGAAATAAAATAAAATGCAGTAGCAGCAGGTCTTTTCTGGAAGTGGAGCCTTCCAATGTTGTTCTCAGCGCTTTTAAAAGGAGCGAAGACGGGAGAAAAATCATGGCGAGGATTTACGAAACCACCGGTCGTGAAACACGAGCCGTTTTGAAATTTTTCAGGAAAGTAAAAGGTGTAAGCATTGTGGATCTTTTAGAAAATAAATATAAAAAATCAAAGAAAAACATTAAATTTTCCGAAAATAAATTGGTTATATCTTTAAATCCATTTGAAATCACAACAGTTTCTGTGAGGTTCTGAAATATATCCTAAACGAGAAATGTCATTATAATTGAACGAGCGATAAGATGTCCGTTCTACAATTCCTGTCTGCGATCAGGAGGACGAGGGTTCTATAGATAGGAGTGGCACATTTCCAAGGAGACCCATGTGCGTAATCCTTAGAGCATACCTACCCGGATGGAGAATCATAAAATTTTCTATCTTGAAATTTCTACGGATAATGATCCTTAAGATCCTATCCTTGTTGCTTTTATACCCAAATGCTGTGAAATCAAACTTCCCATTTTCAATTTCTGAGAGTTTTTTCACAACCCTTTGGGGATTATCTTTTGTGAAGATTAGCAACGTCCTGTGCGGGGATGCGGATTTCACAACTTCGAGATGATCGCTTGAGTTCTCATAGTAAATTGTGTGACCATCGCAGAAGACAAGACCTGCAAGTGCATATTTCCCTGATAAGTTCATTTCCCCAAACATCCCGCAACCATGAACGAACGTATCGATAAAACTGGGTCGGGGTTCAACACTCACCGTTATGTTGGGCAATTTGTGTTTTTTGGATGGTTGGATGTATACGGAAAGGGAGGTGGAGGAAATTAACACGTTGCCATTGTAAACCTCCACTTCAAGAATGTATCTACCTACCCCTATCGAGGATGCGGAAATATTGCTAATATATATACCAGGAGAAATCTCTATTAAATTTTCTTGAAATTCCGCAGACAGGTTTTTTACACTATCTTTTAATATGAAATCCGTTGGTTTCAGACCGGAAACCGGATCAGTATTTGATCCGATTTTCATCACAAAATATATGTTTTCATTTTCCTTGAAAATTGATGAAAAGTTTTCATAACATTCATTTATAAAATTATATTGTATTTTAGAGGTGCAAATTTCAAAAGGAATTCCAGTAATCTCTATGTTCGCAAAAGGTGATGGTATTTGTTCATAGATATTCTCGCCGTTGTTTAATTTAGAAATTGCATGAAAACTAAGAGTGTATTTTCCTATTTCAATTGATGGAAAACTAACGTTCAAATTTGCAATTGTACCCCACACTCCAGAATCCTCGCGTGGGGCAGTTAAATTTGTTAGATTTATCTCACTAGTTGTACCTGAAGGAGAATGAACAGTCACCCACACCCTTTCTATGGGGTTATCACGATTTCTGAAAACATATGCGGAGATATTCAGTTGAGGGTATTCTATTGCATTTTTTATATTTACGGACGTTCTATTATTAGTTACAAAAATAGCACTCTGATTAATTATTCCTATTCTCACAACAAATTCACTTGTGTTCCATCCATATTCTCCATTTTTTCCGAAAACTTCAGCCTTCAAAATATGTGTTCCTCCTTCCTGGGGAGCAACAAAATCAAAACTGTATTCACCGCTATCGTTAGTTGTTACGAATCTCATCTCATCACCGATCTCGATAACTGTGGGCTCGGGATTGACGACCCTTCTAACTATTATGTCGTCAAAATAGGCGGATCCATTTGTCCATCTCGCATCAACTCCCACACTAATTTCATGAGTTCCAGCACTAAGCGTTACGATCTCAGAACCGCTTTTTAGAACACTCCCATTATAAGAATCGTAAATGATGTTGGTTCCATCAATATTCACAACCGAATAAATAAGATTACTGCCTAAAAATGGAATGTCGTTTCTGTATTTCACCCTGATCTCATAACTGCCGTTTTGAGTTACCACAAAATCTTTGTTGGCCATTACTATACACGGAAAGAAACCCCATAAAGGATCCGAGTAAACTTTAAGAGAGTATGGCGGGGATGAATAGTAGTCGTTGCTCAGGTTGTAGCTGCTACTACTGCATAAACCATAAGTGGATAGGGTCCAACCAGTTAATCCAAAATCAAATCCATCATAAAAAATAAAAAGATTAGATGGATCTACACTTCCCGCAATAGCATCAGGATTCCCATAAACCATAAATATCTTGGTTTCGTTATCCGCAGGGATGTAGGGGATCTTAACCCATACTGTTGTGTTTTGTGTATTACATCCGCTTTCTATCCAGTATTCCAGAACCCTTCCTGCACTATCGATAAATCTAAGATCGGAACAGTCACTTTTGAGTTTTCCCTGAACAATAAGTTGGTGTGTATCTAGTATAATGGGTAATGTGTAATTATATAAGTCATAAATGCTACCATTTATTATTATTTTTCTCCAGTATTTCCATACGCCATTTTCCCCTTCCAGATATCCTTTGGAGTCTAGAATGGTGAACACGTCCGAACCGTCGAGCTCCAGATGTAATGGTACTCTGGCAACTCCAGCCCCACTAGAATTCACAACAACACCGGAAACATGGATAATCTCTCTCGGATTAACTTTAGAGGTGTTCAAAAGAAGAGTGATGTTGAGCGTGTATTGTGCGAGACCAACCGCTGGTAGAATACCGACAATGAAAAATAAAAATAATGGAACCCATTTTAGCATTTATTAAATAGTGCCATAA
>JALVWC010000003.1 GCA_027038505.1 Nanobdellati archaeon | reverse complement strand
GCTCCACATAGATAGCGTGGTCTCTGACTCTTTCTTACCCCAAGAGTCCCAGTACTCTTGACGACCCGCGGCAGAGGGGCAGAAACATTTCATTAAACGTCCGCGGGGATGAGGTTTGTGGTGGTGATAAGTTTGGAAAAAGAATGGAGGGGGTGATTGTCGTGGAAAAGAAAGAGGCACCATTGGGGATAAAAGATAAGGATATTAAGTACCTGGAAAAAATGATAAGGAGTAACAAGATATTTTTCACAAAGAAAGCCTCCATCTATCCCATCGTGGGAGGAATTCAGGGAGCGCTGTTCCTGATCGTCGGAGCCGTACCGACCTTCGTTGCTATCCTAATGTACATTATCCTACGATCCGGTGCGGGAATGATATTTCTGACTGGAGAGCGTGCAATGGAAACCATAACCCTAATGATCTCCACCTTCCTCTTCGGCCTACTGGCTCTCGGATTCCTCTATTCCTCCGTAGCTCAACAATTTACATACTCTTCTTTCGGAGCCATTGTCTGCGGACTCATCAGCGTTTTCATGACACCGCCAACGTTTCCAGAAGTGAAAACTGCGGGGCTTCTTCTCCTCGGCTCGGGCTTTGTGACCTTTGTATGCCTCTTGATACGTGATCAAGAGATCAGGAGAATATTAAAGACGAAAGTGAGGATAAAACAGGTAGATGAGGAAACTTTAAAGCTTCTCAAGATCATGGAGAACATAACGTCGTCCGCGAAGTTCTACGAAAAGATAATGAACGCACTCTACTACATCTGCACGGGGCTCGGGGTGCTTTTCGTTGGCAGCATTACTGTATTTTCCAATATGCCAGTTTATTCATACGTCCAATCGACTTCTCCGCCGGTCTGGAAACTACTGTCTGTATCGCTTGCATTCACAATGCCACTGGCGCTAGTGTTTTCATTAAGGAAATATCTCTACTGGACAGGTGTCGCGTGGTTCAGTGTTTTGGCCGCTTTTCTGGTTTTCAGGGTTATATCTAGCGGGTACTTAAATATCCTGGGACTGGTGATAATAGCAGCCGCTGTAGCAATGCCTGTGCTTGCGCTGATGTTATCACCTCTCCTGAAGCATCAGAGGTTCAGGGAGAAGTTGGTGAAAATAGGAGAACTGCTTTAGTCTTCCCATATTTTTCCATATTTTTTATTTTTATGTTTTGTTGGAAAATCTTCCCATAAATTCAGATTATAACATTAAAAAATTCCGGCCACTTAATTTCCTCCACGATTCTCATGCTGGTGGGTGAAGTTTTTGGCAAGACTGGTACTAAAACCTTCCAGTTTCGAGCCTACAAGGAGGTCAACAGGATGGATTTTGTTACTGTGAAAAGTGTTGATGATCACTGGCTTTTATGTAGAGTTGAGGACGTGGAGATGTATCCTGACGGCAAGATAATCTGCAAAGCGAGAATAATTGGTTACAGAGAAGATGGGATACTAAAGATCCCGAAGGTTCCCATTAAGCCCAACAACCTTGTTTACAGAGCAGACAAGAGAATCATAACCGAAGTTCTCAATCTGAAAAGGGACGGCCTTTACATAGGTGTGCTTGAGGCTAACGAGGATGTGAAGGTATACCTTGATCCGCAGGAGCTCATATCAAAGCATGTTGCCGTGCTTGCCGCCACCGGATCGGGTAAGTCCTATACGGTGGGTGTGCTCATAGAGGAGATAGCGGAGAGGAGGATCCCGATTGTGGTGATCGATCCCCATGGCGAGTACATATCCATGAGGTTTCCGAATGATCAGAAGGATATTGAGGCTTTCAAGGAATTTGGGGTGACTCCGAAGGGTTACGATGTGCAGCACTACAGTCCTGATCCGCGCGTCAACCCCGGTGCTATGCAGCTCAGCTTTGGTTACGATGAGATAGATCCGAGAGAGATAGGCATGTTGTTTCCCTCAAAGCCCACAGCTTCTCAGCTCGCCCTGCTTTATGCAGCTTTTAAAAGAATAAAATCCACGAAAAAGAACTTCACACTCGATGATATTATAGCGGAGGTGGAACAGAGTCAGAGCCAGAGCAAGTGGAACGTAATAAACATGCTCGAGATGCTGAAGGACATGAGAATTTTCACCGGGAACCCAACACCTGTTACAAAACTGGTGGTGCCGGGAAAGATAACCGTTATCAACCTGAGAGGAGTCACGCAGGAGGTTCAGGCCTACGTCGTGTACAAGATGGTTGAAAGGTTGTTCGAAGCAAGAAAAATAGGAATGATAAATCCATGCTTCCTCGTGATCGAGGAAGCGCACAACTTCGTGCCGCAGAGCGAGGCAAAGATAAGCTCAAAGATAATAAAAAACGTTGCTTCCGAAGGAAGAAAGTTCGGTTTGGGACTTTGTGTGATAAGCCAGAGACCGGCAAGGATAGACAAGAACGTGCTGAGCCAGTGCAACACACAGATAATCCTGAGGATGATGAACCCAAACGATTTGAAAGCTGTGAGCTATGCTGAGGGGCTTAGCGCCGAGCTGGAGAAGGAGATAAAGAACCTCAACACAGGCACCGCTCTTATGATAGGGCAGGAGTTCCCCATCATAGTCAAGATAAGGGTCAGGAGGAGCAAGCACGGCGGAACAACTCAAGATGTGACGGATCAGAGAGAAAACACGATCCCGGTGTTTCTGCCCCTCAAACCGGTTCAGCACGTGCCGTCTGGAGGTAAGGTTTACTATCCCTGCTGGGTTTTCAATTCTGAGGGGAAGCGCTATGTTATGGACGCGGTGCAGGGTAAGTTCCTCTTCTTTGATGGAAACGTCGTCAGGGAGCAAAACGGAAACAACAATATTGTGGAAATGAACATGGAGCACGGCACGGAGGAGATTGCCGGTAGAGTGGTAAGGGCCGAAATAGGCCACGAGCAGGCGTTGAGCATCGGGAAGAAATTCTTTGGCAGAATTGATGGTATACAGCTGGTTTACTATCCTTACATTGTGACGGAGGATGAGCTCATCGATCTTGTAACCGGAGCGAGGAAAAAGCTGGGGAGATGATGCCTGTTATTTTCTAAACAACATCCTTATCATATCAATGTGATGCAATTTTGGCAAGAATCAATATATTTACCGCACTTTCAAATCAACCACAACCCGGTAATGATAAGGTGCAACGGCCCCGCATTTCCTGAAGAAAACGACTCTTGCATCTTTTCCCGCATTTCTGCAGCGTTCTTCAACCTTCCTTATCACATCCCCGCTCTCAATTTCCTCCTCACCTGCAAATGTGTAAAGGTGTATCATGCCTCCCTTTTTCACCTTTTCGAGCGCAAGCTCAAGGTAATCCGGAGCGTTTTTCGGGGCGGGCATGACGATGCGGTCAAATTTTCCTTCAAGCCCCGGTACCACTTCAGCAACATCTCCTTCAATAACCCTCGCTCTGTCCTCAACTTTGTTCAGCACGACATTCTTTCTAAAGTATTCAACAGCATGTGGATTAAGCTCAACTCCGATTACTTCTCTTGGTTTGGCATTCTTGGCTATCACTATAGCGAACGGCCCAACCCCGGCAAACATAACAAGAACCCTCTCACCATCCTTAACTATCTCGGCTATTCTTTTCCTCTCAAACCCCAGCCTTGAAGAGAAATAGACCTTACTCACATCAAGCAAAAACCTGCAACCGTGTTCAGTGTGTACAGTCTCGGTTATTTTTTTTGGCCGGAATTCCTTTTTTATGGTGGGAAAGTCCCTCTCTTCAGGCTTTGCCAAGATGACATCAAATTCGGGTACCCTAAACTTGCCTGCAACATCCCCTGTTTTGTTGAGCACCACTTTAACATTCCTGTTGAGCTGCATTATTGCTTTTGCTATCAGCTCACCATGCTTTCTCGCGACTTCATCCAATTCTACCATTGCGATATCTCCGATTATCTCGAAAGCCCGCGGGATGTGTTCAAGCTCATCCCCGCTTACATCTCCTTCCAGCAGTTTGCGGACGTTCAGCTTATCCCCGCTCATATCCCATCAGCTACTTCCTGTTTTCCCAACTTTTTAAATATCCCTCCCTCAAAGCTTCTTTATGCTCTGGCTTATTGGGTTGGGAGTTGGAGATGAAAGAGATATGAGCATAAAGGGGCTTGAAGCATGCAAAATAGCGGATGTGATCTTCATGGAGAGGTACACCTCTCCGGTAAAGATAAACGTCGAGAACCTGAGAAAGCTTGTGGGAAAGGACATTATCGAGCTAAGTAGGGATGATGTGGAGGAAAAAAACCTCGTGGTTAGAGAGGCGGAAAAGAGGAATGTAGCTTTTCTTGTGCCGGGTGATCCGCTCTTCGCAACAACCCATAAGGAAATTGTGAGAGAATGCATGCTAAGAAAAATAAGAGTGGAGGTAATCCATGCCTCTTCCATTCTAACAGCCGTCGGGGAGAGTGGCCTTTCTCTTTACAAGTTTGGAAGGGTAGTGAGTCTCCCTTTCCCACAGGAAAATTACTTTCCTTTAAGTCCTTATGACCACATCCTGACAAATTTAAAAGCGGGTCTGCACACACTTATCCTCCTCGATATTGGGATGGATGTGCAAACAGCCATTGGTGTGCTGCTGAAAATGGAGGAGAAAAAGAAAGGAAGAATATTTACGCAGGATACGAAGCTCGTTGTTCTGTCAAGACTCGGTAGTCGTAACAAATCCATACTTTATGGTTCGATCTCGAAACTGAAAAGTATTGATTTCGGAGACCAACCTCACTCTCTTGTCATGCCGGCTGAGCTGGAACATCATGAAAAAGAATTCCTTGAGCTTTTTGAGGTGGAAAATGGGCAGCGATAACCTGAAAGACGAGCTGATAAGAGAAACGGAAAAGTGGCTGGAAAGGCTGGAAAGCATGGAAATAGAGCTCCTTGACAACTCTCATAAGGACTTTGTTGAAAACATAAAAGCATACATTGAGGATGCGCGTTATTTTCTGGAAAAGCAGGACTATATAAGAGCGTTCGAAGCTGTTGTGTGGGCCTGGGCTTGGCTTGAGATCGGCGAGAGGATTGGGCTACTGAGAATAAAGGCTTAAACGACAACCCTCATGGAAAAACTTTTAAATTTTCTTGTTTTAACTACCAATTCGTACTAAAAAAGACTTTGACTCGTCTCTGACTCACTGGGATCGGATGCTCCACATAGATAGCGTGG
>JALVWC010000002.1 GCA_027038505.1 Nanobdellati archaeon | reverse complement strand
ATGTCTGTCGAAGTTGTGTCGAAAAATTCGACAGAAGGATCATGCTAGAAAATAAGCTCCTTCTTCACGAGAGGCATTATCCTAAAGAGCTTTTTTCTGTCCGGAGCTTCGACAACTTCGATGATGTCGGCTTTTCTCCTTATGCTGTTTATGTGATCTCTGACGGTGCTGGGTGACTTACCGCACTTTTCCGCAATCTCCTCATAGCTGAGCGGAATTTCCGAAGACAGTAAAACAGAAATTATTTCTCTCTCCGCGCGGGATAGTGTTTTCATGAAATCGGAGTGTTGTGGTAGCGGAACGTGATCTTCAGCCCCCACAGCAGGAAGTTTACGTTCTGGTTCTTTTTTCTTTTCACGAATTTTTTTGCTCTCCACCAACTTTTCCAATCCATCTATCTTTAACTTTATATTTTCTAATTCTTTTTTTGCTTCAACCCCGATTTTGGTTGATCTGGCCAGGATAGAGATTTTTTCTTCAACCTCTTCCATTTTAATGTTGAACTTTTCCGCTTCCTTTTTTAATTCTGAGTCAACGTTTTTTATTGTAGAGCTGAGAGATAGAAGCATCTTCCTTGTGTTTTCAATCTCGGTTTTTATGTACTCGAGCTCATCCTTTATGCGGTTCACATCAGTTTCCAGTTTATCGATCTTTTTATTTCCAAAAAGGAAGGCCAGTAAACCCATAAAAAATTTAACATTACTGTGAATTATTAAAAAATTCTTGGTGATGCAAAATGCTCGACATGGACTTCATAAGGAAACATCCCGAAATAGTTAAGGAATCAGAGCGAAAAAGATTCAAAGACCCGTCTATAGTGGACAAGGTGCTGGAGTACGATGCAAAATGGAAGGAATGCATACAGGAACTTCAAAAACTGAGGGAGGAGAGGAACAGGATTCTTTCAGAGGTTGCAAAGAGGAGAAAAGAAGGAAACTCAACTCCCGAAGATCTCGCTCAAAAAATGAAGGATCTAAAGCGAATGATTGATGAGCTTGAGAAGAAAGCTGCCGAACTCCTCCGGAAGAGGGATGAGCTCCGCTACAGGATAGGAAACATACTACATGAAAGCGTGCCTGTGGGTGAGAGCGAGGAAGAGAATGTTGTGGTTAGAACATGGGGAAGTCCCAAAGGATTTGATTTCGAGCCAAAAGGGCATGCTGATCTGATAGAGATCCTCGATGTTGCTGATGTTGTCAGAGCTGCCAAGGTTATCGGATCGAGGTTCTATTACCTAAGAAACGAGCTCGTGCTGCTCAACCTCGCTTTAATAAGGTATGCCTTCGATAAGCTAACAGCCAAGGGCTTTATACCGCTTTGGACGCCGTACATGATAAGCGGTGAGGCCATGAAAGGAGCCTCAGAGCTCGCTGATTTTGAGGAAACTCTATACAAGGTTGAAGGCATGGACGCCTACCTCATAGCCACAGCAGAACAGTCAATTCTTTCATACCACATGAATGAGACGTTTCTTAAGGACGAGCTCCCACTTAAGTATGTGGGGTTCTCAACCAATTTTAGACGGGAATCCGGAGCACATGGAAAAGACACCAAAGGCATATTTAGGGTGCACCAGTTCGACAAGGTTGAGCAAATAGTGTTCTGCCTGCCGGAGGAAAGCTGGGACTGGCATGAAAGTATGATTCAGAATGCCGAGGAGTTCTACCAGGAGCTGGGACTGCCGTACAGAGTGGTAAACATATGCTCTGGAGAGATGAATGATAATGCTGCCAAAAAGTACGATATAGAGGTTTGGTTTCCGGCTCAGCGAAAGTATAGAGAGGTGGTAAGCGGGAGTAACTGCACCGATTATCAGGCGAGGAAGCTTAACATAAAGTGGAGGGAAAAAGAGGGAAGCAAACCGAAGGGTTATGTACATATCCTTAACTGCACGGGCATAGCAACGGAGAGAACAATGTGTGCCATCCTTGAAAATTACCAGAATGAAGATGGCAGTGTGGACATTCCGAAAGTGCTGTGGCCATACATGAATGAAATAAAGAGGATTGAACCAAAGTCCAATTGATGATGGAAATGTATGATGAGCTCATCATAGCTGAGAAACCTTCCAGTGCAAGAAAGATAGCGCAGGCACTTGCGGAATCAAAGGTCATAACGAAAAGGCATGGTAAGGTTCCTTATTTTGAGATAGAGAGGAAGGGCAAAAAAATAGCGGTCGTGGGGGCTGCAGGACATCTTTTCGGACTGGCGGAGAAGGAAAAGGTTGCCTATAATCACTACCCAGTCTTCGATGTTGAGTGGAAACCGCTGTACGTTGTCGGTAAGAGTGCGACATACACCAAGGAATACATTTCTGCCATAAGAATGCTCAGTAGCAAAGCCAAGGAGATAATCATAGCCACAGACTACGATATTGAGGGCGAAACTATCGGATTCAACATTCTGCGCTTTATATGTAACAGAAAAAATGCAAAGCGTATGCTTTTTTCCACCCTTACAAAGGATGATCTTGTCAGAGCGTATGAGAATGCCAGACCGACCATTCTCTTCGGACTTGCGGAAGCGGGTGTCACGCGACACATTCTGGATTATTTCTGGGGGATTAATGTAAGCAGAGCTCTGATGAGCGCAGTAAAAAAAGCAGGAAGACACTTCATACTGAGCAGCGGGAGAGTTCAGGGACCTGCATTGAAGATAGTTTACGATAGGGAACTTGAGATAAGGCGGTTTGTGCCGACACCCTATTGGAAGCTCAGCATAGAAGTAATGGGGGTAAAAGCGGAATATGAAGGAGGTAAGATAGAAAAAGAGGTTGTTGCAAGAGATCTCCACAAAAAGGTGAAAGCAACGAAACACGCCAGAGTTGCTGAGATAAGCAGAAAGAAAAAGAAGCACAATCCGCCAGCTCCGTTCAATCTCAACGACCTGCAGGCTGAAGCTTACGCGCTCTTCAAGCTCAGCCCGAAACAGACACAGGACATAGCGCAGAAGCTTTATGAAATGTCCTTAATCTCCTACCCCAGAACGAGCTCGCAGAAGCTGCCAAGAACCATTGACTTTCGCAAGATTTTGCATGGTGTATCAAAAATCTCGCAATACCAAAGTGTTGTGGCGGAGTTGTTAAACAAGCGTCTTCTGATCCCTAAGGAGGGAAAGAAGGAGGATGAAGCACATCCGGCAATCCATCCAACAGGAGAGGTTCCTCAGAATCTAAGCAAGAATGAAGCGAAAATCTATGATCTCATCGTGAGGAGGTTTCTTGCTTGTTTCATGGAACCTGCTGAAAAAATGCTCACAAAGGTTGTTTTTGATGTCAATAGCGTCAAATTCATCGCAACGGGAGTGCAGGTGGTTCATGAAGGTTGGTACAGAGCTTACAAACCCTACTTGAGAAGCAAAGAGGTTGAGCTGCCGGCATTCACCCTTAATGGCACTTATCCCGTAGAGAAAGTAAAGCTTGAAAAGAAAATGACCACTCCGCCAGACAGATACACCGCTGCCTCTCTCGTGAGGGAGCTTGAAAAGAGAAACCTAGGGACGAAGGCAACAAGAGCTGAAATAGTGCATCACCTATATGAAAGAAAGTACATAAAAGGTAATAAAATAGAGATAACCCCCATCGGGGAGAAGGTCGTAACAATATTGAAGGAGCACGCAGAAAGAATTATGGACGAAGATCTAACTCGCGAGTTCGAGGAAAAACTTGAAAAAATAAGCAGAGGGATCGCAAAAAGCAATGAAATAGTTGGGGAGGCAAAGGACCATCTTATATCTGTGCTGAACAAACTCAAGGAAAATGAGGAAGAGCTGGGGAAGGAACTTGTCTATTCCATAAAAGATATGGAATCCAAGGAGCGTGTGCTCGGCAGGTGCAAATGTGGGGGCAATCTTATAATAAGAAAGGGGAAATCTGGTAAGAGATTTGTGTCATGTGACACATACCCTAAATGTAAAATTTCCTATCCTCTTCCAACCAAAGGTCAGATAATACCGACGGGGAAAGTGTGTGAAACCTGCGGTACTCCCATCATAAGAGTCATTATGCGAACTGAAGGTAAAAAGAGCTCCCATTGGTTCATCTGCTTAGACCCAAACTGCAAAAAAAAGAAGTAAAAAGAAGCTAACACTCTAGCTCGACTTTGAAATCCTGGGGTAGAAATCCACGCTTTTTCATCTTGTTCACAATCTCCCGCACGGTTGTGAGGGATACAAGCTCTACACCCTTTCTCGCGAGCTTTTTCTTCTCTTCTGGCACCTCAAAGTCCACGATCACCAGCATGTACGTTACGATCCCTCCTGCTTCTTCTATAGCTTCGATGTAGGGTAGGTTGTACTCGTAGAATGTGAAAACATCATCAACAAGCACAACATGATCTCCTTCTTCAACCTTCCCCTCGATTCTCCTGGTTAATCCGTACTCCTTTGGCTCTCGCCTTATGAAAACCATGGGGATGTTGGTTTTGAGAGAAATGGCGGTTGCAAGAGGTATGCCAGAAGTGTAAGCTCCAGCCACTCTGTCGGGATTCATCGCCATGACGCTATCAGCGAGCATATCGGTGAGGATATCAAAGTTGCGTGGATTGTTCAGGATCTCGGAAACGTCAAAATAGATGTTGGATTCTAAGTTCCCAAAGATCCTAAATTTACCTCTCTTTATGACATTCGACATGTTGAATATGTCAAAGAGAGATACCATATCCCCATCCCTCATTAATTTTTGTGTGTTAAACCTATTTAAAGATAGCAAACTTCCTTGATCCGGCGGGCTCAAGACCCTTATTTGTTATTTTAAGATCGATGGATACTCCCTCGGGCATGTAGCGATGTTTCATGAGGGTTGCTCTCCTTTCGTTGAAGTTCTTCTTTTCAAGCAGGATCATGCATTTCGAGGAGTATTTCGGGATGTCTCTCCCCACTATCTCAAGCTCCTCCGTGTCGAAGGGTGTGTAAACCTGACATGTCACTACCACAGGCATGTTGTGGTACTTTGCAAGTTTGGCAAGCTGCACAAACTGCTCGCTGAGCATTGCATTAATTTCATGTGCTTTCTCATGCCTCATCTCAAGTCTGTAAAGAGCCACCATGGAATCTATGATAACAGCACCAACACCCTCTTTCTTTAGGATTTCGGGAAGTTTTTCCAGAATAACTTTATGCTGCTCATGAAAGGAGAAGGGTTCGAATATCAGCACCCTTTCCAAATCTTCCTTTCTGGGATGCATCTGCAAAAATCTTTCTGGAGAAAAGTTCCTCTCCGTGTCAATGAACACCGCCTTTCTTTCTTCAAGGAGTGCCGCTATCGTCACTTCAAGTGCAAAGTTGGTTTTGCCAGCGCCAGCAACACCGTACACGTTGGTTATTATGCCCTTTTCCACTCCTCCGCCAAGAAAAACATTTAACTGTTCCCACCTGAGCCTGAGGACATTCGCCATGTGGTAGCTTTCTATTCCAATATTTAAAAATTCAGTTAACAAATAGAGTGCTTATGGTTGGAGAAGGAAGGGAAAATGGAGGGAACAAGAAAAAGGAAATAAGACTTAAGGTTGGAGAGATACCGAGCAGTGCGCAATCAGATATAGGCATCGGAATTGTTAGAATAGACCTCAGGAGACTTGCCGAAATAGGAGTGAAAGAAGGCCAGCCCGTGGAGATAGAGGGGAAAAGAAAGACAGCGGCCATAGCTCTCAGATCATACCCATCGGATGCGGGACTGGACATAATAAGGATGGACGGTTACACTAGGAGGAACGCTGGAGTTTCCGTCAGCGAGACGGTTGTGGTGAGAAAGGCTGAGATAAAAGAAGCCAAGAAGGTCGTACTTGCTCCGGCGCAGAAGGGGGTTGTGGTTCACATCCCGGGAGAACATATGAAACGGGTGTTGTTGGGAAGAGTTATGGTTAAGGGCGATATAATTCTGCCCGCACCAAGGAGGCGAGGCCACCCATACAGAGCTGATTTCTTCACAGGCTTCGGAATTGATGAGCTCTTTGCTCTTGGTTTTGGAGAGGTGCTCTTCAGGGTTGTTAAGACCGAACCATCCGGTATAGTGATGATAACGGAAAATACGAGAGTTGAGGTTCTTAGTCAGAGCGTGGAGATTGCAGAAGAGAAGGGCGCTGTTCCCGTGGTAACCTATGAAGATATAGGTGGACTCAAAGAAGCTGTGAGAAAGGTAAGGGAGATGATAGAGCTCCCGCTGAAACACCCAGAACTGTTTGAGAGGCTGGGCATAGAGCCGCCGAAAGGTGTGCTTCTCTATGGGTCTCCCGGGACGGGAAAGACATTGCTGGCCAAGGCTGTGGCCAATGAGAGCGGTGCTTACTTTATTTCCATCAACGGGCCGGAAATAACAAGTAAGTGGTATGGAGAAAGTGAGAAGAAAATAAGGGACATATTTAAAGAAGCTGAAGAAAACGCTCCGTCTATAATTTTTGTAGATGAGATTGACGCCATAGCCCCAAAAAGGGAGGATGTCACCGGAGAAGTTGAAAGAAGAATAGTCGCGCAGCTTCTTGCATGTATGGACGGGTTGAAGAGCAGAGGACAGGTAATAGTCATAGGTGCAACAAACAGGCCTGATGCGCTTGACCCAGCGTTGAGAAGGCCGGGAAGGTTCGACAGGGAGATAGAGATCGGTGTGCCGGACAGAAACGGGAGGCTTGAAATACTGCAGATTCACACGAGGAACATGCCTCTGGCTGATGATGTTGATCTGGAGAAGATAGCGGATATAACTCACGGATATGTTGGGGCTGATCTGGCGGCGCTTGTGAAGGAGGCTGCAATGTCCGCTCTCCGGAGGGTGCTCCCCGAGATTAATCTGGACGAAGATGAGCTCCCACCGGAAGTGCTGGAGAAATTACAGGTGACTATGGAGGATTTCAAAAATGCTTTGATGGTTGTTGAACCAAGTGCGATGCGTGAAGTTATGATTGAGGTGCCAAAAGTAAGATGGGATGATATAGGTGGGCTCGAGAGACAGAAGCAGCAGCTTAGAGAGATGGTGGAGTGGCCGCTCAAGCACCCGGAAGCTTTCAAGAGAATGGGCATAAAACCGCCAAAAGGTGTGCTTCTCTATGGGCCTCCCGGGACGGGAAAGACATTGCTGGCCAAGGCTGTGGCCAATGAGAGCGAGGCCAACTTCATCTACATAAAGGGGCCGGAGATCTTTTCAAAATGGGTGGGTGAGAGCGAGAAAAGAATAAGGGAGATCTTCAGAAAAGCGAGACAAGTGGCTCCGTCTATAATTTTTGTAGATGAGATTGACGCCATCGCATCAAAAAGAAGCTTCACAACCGAAAACGAAGTCATAGGACGTGTTGTGACACAGCTCCTTGCGGAAATGGACGGGCTGGAAGGACTTGGTGGTGTCATAATCATAGGAGCAACAAACAGGCCTGAGGTGCTTGATCCAGCTTTAATGAGGCCGGGAAGGTTCGACAGGCACATTTATGTGCCCCCTCCAGACCAGAAAGCCAGGCTTGAGATCCTTAAAGTTCACACGAGGAACATGCCTCTGGCTGATGATGTTGATCTGGAGAAGATAGCGGAGAGGACTGAAAATTACACGGGAGCTGACATTGAAGCGTTATGCAGGGAGGCTGCGCTGATAGCTTTGAGAGAGAAGATAAATGCAAAAAAGGTGTGTATGAAACATTTTGAGGAAGCGATGAACGTCATAAAGCCATCACTCACCAAAAACGATATAGAGTCCTTCAAAAGAAAAATAGAGAGGATAAAGGAGCTAAGAAAGCCGGAAGAGTTGGGCTATTTTGGGTAGTTGAATACATTCTATCGGCATTCTGTCTGCAGTATCGGCAGCGGTGTGTGTGAGCATTTTAAATATATGGATCTGAAAAATCCATCATGGAGATCAATGAGGAGGAACTAATAGAGAAGATAGTTGAAACAGCAGGAATTTCCAGAGAGGAAGTTCTGAAAAGGGTCGAGGAAAAAATTGAGGAATTTGGAGGTTTGGTGTCAAGGGCCGGAGCGATAATAATCGTGGGGAAGGAGCTCGGGGTCGAGCTTGTCAAGAAAAAGCCAAAGGTACTCAAGATAAGGAACCTCATTTCCGGTTTGAACAGCGTAAACCTGTGTGTTAAGGTGCTCCGCATCTATCCCTCTAGGGAGTTTTCAAGAGAGAACAATGAAACAGGAAGGGTTATTAACCTCCTTGCAGGGGACGAGACTGGTGTTGTTAGAGTATCCATTTGGAACGAAAAGGTCGAGATGCTGAAGAATGTGAAAGAAGGGGATGTAATAGAAATCTTCAACGGGTACACAAGGGAGGATGATTTTGGTGGAATAGAAGTACGAGTTGGCAAGCAAGGTTCAATTAAAAGAATCGATCCTCCTATTGAAATAAAGGTACCTGAAAATGTTATGGCAACGCAATCCATTCAAAAAAGAAACTACAAACGCATGAATCTTGGGCAAGTAAAGGAAGGTGACGCCATAATTGTGCGAGCCGCCATTTCGCTTGTATTTGAACGCCCTATCGTCCATTACCTCTGCCCCAGTTGCAAAACCAAACTCCGAGAAGGTATGAAATGCGAGGAGCACGGCGAAGTAAAACCAGATAAGCTTCTTATTTTAAGCGGAGTAATCGATGATGGGGTTGCGTCCATAAACTTTGTGGCATTTAGAAAGGATGTTGAGAGAATGCTAGACATGAATGTTGACGAAATCGAGGAAAAAATTAAAATCATGGGTGAAAAAAAATTTTTTGAAGATTATGTGCTCCCGCTTATAGGGAAAGAATTTGTGTTCAGAGGTATAGTTAGAAAAAACGAGTTGACGGAGTTTGTGGAGCTGGTAGTGGGAAGGGTCAGTGAGGTGGCATATACGTCACTATTGCTTTCGTTGATACAGGAAGTTGAATCCTGTTTGGGAGAGTGGGGTGAGGAAATATGAAAGAAAAAACAAATTCAATTGAGGATCTTCCGGGGGTCGGTCCAAAAATAGCCGAAAAGCTGATGGAAGCGGGCTACACAGAACTTATGGTTATAGCGACCGCTTCTCCAGCCGAGCTTGCTGCTGTGGCGGAAATTGGAGAGGGTGTTGCTGCGAGGATCATAGCCGCCGCCAGAGAAGCTTTGGATATGGGTTTCGAAACCGGGCTGGCTGTGCTGGAAAAGAGGAAAAGTGTGAACAAACTTACAACAGGTAGCAAGGAGCTTGATGCTCTCCTGCACGGTGGGCTGGAAACGCAGTCAATAACGGAATGTTACGGAGCATACGGCAGCGGAAAAACACAGCTCGCGCATCAGCTCGCGGTAAATGTTCAACTTCCAAAAGATAAGGGGGGACTTAACGGTAATGCATTATTCATAGATACAGAGAACACATTCAGACCTGAGAGAATAGAACAGATGGCAAACGCCTTGGGGTTGGATCCGAAAAAAACGCTTGAGAATGTGTTTGTGGGTAGAGCCTACAACTCGGACCACCAGATTTTGCTCGTTGAAAAGGCAAAGGATATAATCAAAGAATACAACATAAAGCTGATAATTATAGATTCCTTAACATCCCACTTCAGAGCTGAGTATGTGGGTAGAGGTGCTCTCGCGTCACGACAACAAAAGCTCAACCAGCACCTTCACACAATGCAAAAAATCGCTGATACATACAACTGTGTTGTTTACATAACAAACCAAGTAATGGCAAAACCAGATGTCATATTCGGCGATCCCACGGAGGCGGTGGGCGGCCATGTTCTACATCACGCAGCCACTTTCAGAATATACTTAAGGAAAGGTAAGGGAGACAAAAGAATCGCGAGATTGGTTGATTCTCCACACCTACCCGATGGAGAAGCGGTCTTCAGAATAACACCTGAGGGCATAAGAGACTAAAAATAAAAGTTCAGAAAAGATCCTTCTCGCTAACTATGACGAAATCACCGACACTCTTAACAGCAGAAAACGGAATGATGTAATTACCTTTCTCATCCTGTTGTATGTTAGCCTCTTTAGCGGCACGAGTAGGGCTCACAAGAATTATATTGAGAAGTTCCCCAGTATCCGCGATGAATGTGACATCGTCCACCACGCCAAACTTACTGCCGGTCTCATCACTAACGACGACCTTACCAATTATTTCATGCGCCCTTACTCTCTGCTCCTTAAACATAAAACACCACCTTATACCAGAAATATGTATGCAAAACTTTTTAATTAATTTTGTTAAATGTGTGCAAGAAGCATGGCCACACACCCACCAGCAAGAGATGCTAAAAAATTGACACTTCCGTTCGAGAGTACACCTTCGTTTTCCCAGATCCCCAAGAAACTATCCAACACGTCGCCAAAAAAGCCACCAATAAAGATCGCGAGAATATGATGAAAGGTGATAACTTCGTTCATAAAAAAGAAACAAAGAATCGCAAAAACAAATGCTCCTAAAAGTCCTGCAAGGATGCCGAGTGGAGTGATGGCTCCATTCGTTCCTTTAGGTACACGTTTCTTCGGATTGGTGATGAGAACAGGGTCAGATCGAGATAGCACACCTATCTCAGAACTGATGGTGTCTGAAAGCGCCGCTGCAAGACTACCGGTAAACAGGAATGGTAGGTTAAGGAGTGCCGCCACAAATGCAACGATGCCATTCGAGATTACATTGTCAGCGCCTCTTTGTCTGTCATTTTTCTCCTTCCCCTTTTTATCGCTTCCAAAGTAGGTAGCATAGAGAGCTATGAAAAGGAAAGAAACCATAACTCCAAACCACCGCACCCCTCTCAGTAAAATTATGTCCATCCCAAACAATGTAGCGATCAAAACCGCGATGTGATCAAAAGCCCTCTTCTTGGAAGTCAGAATTGCCAGAAAAATGACAAAGATGGAAGAGAGAACTATTGCCTCCTTCATCATAAAACACCTACGACTCAACAAAGATGTTCTTTATCTTCGGAGTAAGGTCATAAACGTATGTTCTGCCCCTCTTTCTTCTCATCACAAAACCTCCATTCTCAAGCCTTCTGAGAAGGTTGTTCATCGCCCTTAAAGCGTGCATCTTAGTTTTGTACGAACGCATATCTATCCGTTCGATAATTTCAGCTGGGGTCATCGCGCCCTTTTTGGCAAGAAGCTCAACAACTTCCCTTTGTTTTTCGGTTAGACCGTCCAGTTCTTCAAACGGATTGGTTGTGGAATTTTCGTTCTCTTCGCTGCTTACAAAAAACGAACCATCTATAAGGTACGTGTTCCTTCTTATCGCTTCATTTACAAGCTGATTACAGAGTTTCAGGACTTCTCTAGGAAAGCCACCGGTCATCCTGTAGATCATTTCGAGGGCTTCAAGAGTAAACGGCTCTATGCCCTTTCCCCCAACATCCTCTATCCTCTTTCTCACCAGCTCTATCATTTCGTCCTTGCTGAGGGTATTGAGTTCCACTTCAAGCGTGACTCTCTGGCTGAGTGTTTCAAGTTGTTTTAACGTCTCGCTCTTAAGTTTCGGTAATCCTGCAAGAATCGCGATGCAGTTAGAGATGTGATCACCAATGCTCCTTAACCATTCAAGAATGTCTGTAGCGGATTCGTGCGCTTCGTCCACAAGCAACAGGAACTTTCTGCCACCATATTTTTTTCTGAATTTTTCTGGAATGTTGTAGATCGTGAGGTTTTTTCTTCCAAAAATACGTTCCAACAGGGTTGGTTTTAGGACACTCTCCCGGAAAACTTCAACTATTTCTTCTTTTGTTGTCGGAGGTTTTGGAAAGTAAAGTGAAAAGTACTTGGTGGAGAGCCATTTGAGCAAAGTCGTCTTACCCGCTCCTGTGGGGCCGGTTATAATTATGAACTTCTCACCATCCTCTATACCTGAAAGAAGGTTTCCAACCTCATTACTGTGACCAACAAAGAGGTGAGGTTTTATTTCCAGTGTGAATGGATTACAGTACCAACCCAGTCGAGAGTACCATGAAGCTTTCGCATCTTCCATGAAGTTCACCTGAAATTAAAATTAACTTCACGTTTAATAAATAAGGCAGTAAAATTATAAACTAAAGTAAGATTTAAATTTTTAAGAACACGGAGCATCTTTAATGCACACCCTCAGAAGATGTTTCATAGCATTTAACCTGCCGGAACGTGTAAAGGACGAGATTCTTAATGCAATGCAAGGACATACACGTGAAGTTAAAAGAGTTGCCGACGTGAAGTTCGTAAGCAGAGAAAACCTGCACGTAACTGCGAAGTTTCTCGGGAACATAAGCGAGAACTCAATAGAGGATATTTCACGTGCATTAACTGAGCTATCCAGAAACTTGCGTGAAGTTCAATGTGAACTTCATCAAGACCTGGGATGCTTTCCCAGCGAGAAGCACATACGAGTTGTGTGGGTCGGGGTAAGCTCGAAAGATAAGCTGGAAAACATGATGCGTGAAATTGATGACGGGATCTCAAAAATCGGGTTCAGAAAGGAAAAAAATTACATACCACACATAACTGTGTTTAGAGTGAAGAAAGTTCATGATAAGAACAGATTGTGTGAACTTCTGAAGAAAGTAAAAATACCAAAAGTGAAATTCATTTTGAAAGAAGTGGTACTTTACGAAAGCATACTAAGACAAGAAGGGCCGACATACATCCCGTTAAAGTTTTACCAACTCTCAAGGTGAATTAAACGTGAAGATAAACGTGAACTTCACTGATGTTTTCCTTCTAGTATCGTTCTTTTTTCTTTCCATCCTCACTTGGGTTTTGGCTGGGCGTTTCCATGTGAAAGTGGTTGATGCCTGTGAACTCGAGAAATATAAAAATGATTATGTGAAAGTTTGCTTTTCCAAAACTTCAATAAAAAAAGGCCACAACTTTGTTAGAATCCATATTCTCGATAATTCCTCCGAACCTTGTGGCGAACTCATAATTTTTTCACGTGAAGTGAACATGAACTTAATGAATAGAAATGTTATTTGTGCAGAAGGAGAAGTGAATTATGATGGAGTCATGGTTGTTAAGAAGCTCTATATTTGTGAAGATAGTCCCTTGTGTTTACAGCAACACCCCTTTCAAACTCCATCATCTCATCGGGAGTCATGAGTGCCGTTCCACACCCGATAAGTTCGTTCTCCGTTGTTTTTACCATAACTTCATCCCCAGACCTTATTTTGCCTGAGCTTTTCACCACGAACTTTGCGAACACGTTTCTCCCATCTTTAACGAACGGCTCCGCCACTTTATCAACCACCACGACATAGTCCTTCCCGAAAAGACTCTCCACTCTCATGAAAAAATAAAGAGTTGGGACAAAAAGACCGTCTTGCGCCCTCATCGTGCCGAGGAGCTTGTCTCCGTCGTAAATTCTCCTTATCGCACCGCTTACCTTGGAAAACTCGATGTGAAGGTTCATTGTTTTAAAGATGGGAGCTACATCAACACCATACTGGTAAAGGATAACCGCCCTAACTATTTCTATTGCTTCTTCCTCACTATCTATGTTTTTAACTCTTTCTTTATTCTCCCAACTTTCCGAGGTCGTTTCTGGAGATATTGTCTGCGCAAAAGGATACGTGTATCTTAACTCGTGGGGTATGTTGTACTTGAGCCAGCGGAACGTTCTTTTACTCTTCACCCTCCTCGCTTTTCTTGCCGCCAATCTAAATGTTGGCCTGATGGTGCTAAGATTATCAAAATAAAAAGTGCCTTTAAGGCGTGAAGCCGGCTCAAATTTATCGAGGAATTTCTTATATTTTCTTAGCTCGAGGTAGGCTTTAATCATGGAGGGGTGTGATCTTATCCTCTGCTCGACCAGCTCCCACAGTCTCTTTTCGTAAATTGCCTGTTTGATCGTTTTGAGTTCCTCTGCAATGACGTAAAGGTTGTGTAGCGCTAGTTCCCTCTCGGTGAATTCCCTTATGGAGTAAGATGTGCATACAGGACATGTGCAGGCGACATCTCTCATCTCGTTTATGTTGAAGCTGTGACCCGTCTGAAGGAGGTATTTACCACGCTTTGCTGCTAATGCGTAGTAAGCACTGTCAAATAGGTCTATTCCCAGGAGGACGGCTAAACTGAATATTATCGGGTGTCCGGCTCCAAAAAGATGAACCGGCTTGCTGAGCGGGAGTTGCTGCTTGGCTGTGAGTATCTGGTTAATCACCACATCAAACCAGTAGTTATCGAGCGCAGGCACCACACTACCCATACAGTACAGGTCGAAGTTCATCTCTGCCATTTTCCTTGCGCAGTAAGCAACAAGATCCATGTATTTACCCCCCTGAATGGGTCCGGCCCACAAGGTAGAACCCTTCCCAAGAGCGAACAATTCCCTCGCTCTCCTTATCGTCTCATCGACCATTTCTTTTGCCTTCTGCTTGTTTTCCTCAAAACCCACAATGAGGTCGAGGATCACACCTATGTCTGTGTTGATCTTCTTCTGAAAATCAATAACGCTTTCGTTCGTCAGCTCAACATCCTTATACTGATATGCTTGAAAGGCTCCGCTGTCCGTCATGACCACACCATCGAAGCCCAAGAAATCATGGAGCCCTTTCTTTATCACTTCTTCGCGCTTCGTTTTCCAGAGGATATAGGAGCTCGTGATGATCGGCAGACCGAGTTTCTTTATTTCTGCTGGTTTGATCGTCGGTATGTTCGGGTTATAAACCACAAAAATCGTTGGTGTCTCAATTACCTTCCCTCTTACTTCAAATTTCCCTATTCTTGCAAGACCTTCCCTTTCCTTTATTTCGAACATAATCGTGCTTTTTTTGCTAAATTATTAAAGGTTTGGCGATCAGCTTAGTGCATGGCCGAATGTGTCATCATCACCTACAGCGGGAAGTGTTTTTGGGGAAAGTGTATTTTCTGTCCTTTCGGTCAAAGGGAGAAAGGGAGAAAGAGCTGTGAAGAGCTCAAGAGAGAGGTTGAAGAGAAAATAAAGAAGTGTAAGGAAAAGATGAGCTTTGATGATGAAAGGAGAGTGTTGAAGTTCTTCAACTCCGGAAGTTTTCTCGATGAAAATCAAATTCCCGCTGAATTCAGGAAGGCGCTGATCGATATCGCGAAAGAGCACGGGTTTAATTCTGTGGTGGTCGAGGTTGTTCCTCAGTTCGTTATTGAAAAGAGGGAGGAAGTCTGCTCACTTATCAAGTATGCTTTGAATCAGGGTGTTGAGCTCTGGTTTGCCATGGGGCTTGAGGCAGCTGATGATGACATCCTTGCCAAGATAAACAAGCCGTTCAGGATTAAACACTTCGTAGAAGCCTGTAAGATAATAAGGAGTTGCGGGGGTAAAGTGAGGACATATTTAATGGTTAATCTGCCCTTTGTGGAAGATGATGTTGCCCTCCTTGCAAAATCACTCGCCTTCTGTAAGGATCATGCTGATAAAGCCGTGCTCATAAACACCTATGCAAGGCCGGGAACTGCGCTCTTCAAACTCTGGCTCGAGGGAAAATGGCATCCAATCTCAAGAAGAGAGTTTGAAGAAAGGGTTAAGAAAGCGCTTGAGCTCAGCGGTGTTTGTGAGGACTTTGTGGAGAAATATTATGAAGATTATGTATGTCCTCCGAGGATTCCAAAAAAAGAAAGAGAATTTCTGAAGGGTGTGGGTAGGGAGTACCTCCTGCACCCTCACTTCAACGTGTGGCACGACTATATAGTTAAGGTTTACGAACCCCCTTCGTTCAAGAAGTTCGCACTCTTTCTCCCCTGCTCCTACAGGAAGCCCTACTCAAAGTCAGCAACCCACAGAGCCATATTAAGGAAGCTCGTTCAGCTGCCGTTCTATGCAAGAATACACCAGATAATGATATCAAATGCCGGAGTCGTGCCGAGAGAGTTCGAGAACGAGTATCCCTTCAACAGCTACGACTGGGAGGAATGGAAAGAAACCGAGGAAGTTCAGAAAGAATACTGCGAAGTTACAAGACAGAGGCTTGAGAATTATATGAGGGAGAAGAAGGACAGCTACGTCCTCTGGTTTGCGTATCTCAAGCCGGACTCACTTTCTTACAGAGCGCTTATGGATGCGGCAAGAGCCGCTGGGGTTGAGATTGTGGATTGTGTTGACCACAAGATTTACAGCAGGATTAAAGGGACATACGGAAAACATGTACTGACTCACCCAGAGCTCCTGGACTGCATGATGAAAAAAATAAAGGAATGCATAGAGAAGCGTCCTGATTTTGGTGATGAGAAAGGGTGATCATTATGCGTGTTAAGGCTTTTCTGAAAAGACGGAAGGTGTTCCTTGAAAAAATGAGGGAGAACGGAATAAGCTGCTCCGTTCTTTATGCGAGGGATTTTCATCCCAACTTTTACTATCTGACCGGGGTCGTTGATTTCGTGTCGGTATTGCTTGCTGACGCTGAAGATGATAAATTCGTTCTTTTTTTAACCTGTGAGAATCTTGTGCCGAAGGGTTTTGAGGGAGAGGTCAGAAAAATGGGAAAAGATTCCATTAAAGAGCTCTCTGTTCTCCTCAAAAATAAAAAAGCGGTTGGCGTGGATTTCTCACTACCCCACCACACCATAGCAAGACTCTCCAAGGATATGAAAACTCCCATCAGCAAGATGCGTGACGTCTCTGAACTTATACTGGAGATGAGGGCTGTGAAGGATGATTGGGAGGCGGATAGAGTTAAGAAGTCCTGTGATGTTTTGGAAAAGCTGTTTGAGACGGGCGAGAGTGAATCGCTATGGAGGCATACCGATGAAGTTGTATATTTCCTGCTCAAGAGACGGATGGCCGAGATGCGGGTTGATCCCGCATTTGACCCTCTCGTTTGCTATGACGAGAACAGCTCCATCATCCACGGCATAAGGAGCGGGAAAATGTGCGAAAGGGTTGCTCTTATCGATATGGGTGTGAGGTTTCGGAATTACTGTAGTGACGCCACCAACACGTACGTTTTTGATGAGGAATTGGAAAGGATAAGAGAAGTTTTAGTTGAGCTTCTTCATGAACTTTCCAGAAACGCTTGTGATGGCGTTAGAATTTCCGAGTTGTGTGACCGTGCGGAAAGCTGTCTCAAAGATCATGGATTTGGTAGGGAAGCGTATTTCAATTTTCATGCACTGGGTCACGGAGTGGGGTTAGATGTTCACGAGTATCCTGTGCTCACGAAGAACAACAATGCGGTGCTCAAGAAAAACATGATAATCACACTCGAACCAGCAGTTTATTTTAAAAGGAAGTTCGGTATCAGAGTTGAGACTGTTGTGCTTGTAGGAAAAAGGAGGGGGAAAGAACTGGTTAAGATTAACTAGTCGCACAGGTCATTCTGACCAAATACAATCATCCCACCCTTTCTTTTTGATTTAACTTTTCTCCCAACAAGAATAGATATTCCCTTGTTTGTTGTTTTTAAAATATCATCAGTTATGTCCGCATCAACCACCACGGCTCTTGCGTTCTCGACCTGGGTAAGCGCTTTTTCCAGTTCTTTAAGAGGAACCCTACCGATAAACTCCAGTTTCTCGTTGAATATTGACGCTGCACGCGTTCCAACAAGATCTTCAAGTTCTCTTTTGAATATATCTTTCATTTCTGGTTGAATTTCTTCAATTTTTTCCATTCTTATAGGGACATTCCTTTTCTCCATTGATAACTGATCTTCCTCTTTTTTTTCACCAGTTCTTATATGTTTTGGTTTTGTGTGTTTTCTTTCTTCCCGCACATCTGCCGGTATTGTCTGTCCTTTTTCATTGAATTTCTGTGTATTTTCTCTTTTTTTATCAATACTTTCTGCGGTAAACGATCCCTTTACTTCACTCAAATACTGTGTTCCATGCTGACCTCCGATCTCCTCTACCGGAACAGCCTCACGCAGACACTTATACAACTCCTTGCGCGTTAGTTCCTCCACTTCCTTGCCACGTGGTGCCCTCGCCACGTAATCTATATCCGCTTTCTGAAGAAGCTCTTTGAGGATTAAATCACCACCCCTGTCTCCATCCAGAAGGACTGTGACCTCCTTCTCTTTAGAAAGGTCGATTATGGTCTGAGGGACACTCGTTCCCTCGAGCGCTATTACATTCCTAATACCGTGTTTGAGAAGGTTTATCACATCGGCTCTTCCCTCCACCACGATTATCTTATCAGACTCCACAACTGCAGGTCCAGCGGGCAGACCCCTATACTCCGTTATCTCATTTGCACGGACGGATTGCATGAGATCTTCCGTTATCTGTGAGGGTTCGGGGAGCTGAGCAAGAAGCTGCTGAAGAAGCTCTTTTGCTCTATCCACGATGTACTTCCTTTTTACAGTTCTCAAATCCTCCACATAAACCACTTTTATATTTGCATTACACGGTCCTATTCGTTCTATGGTTTCAAGTGCTGCGGCTATAAGAACGGTCTCAGCTACATCAAGACTTGTGGGTATGGTTATTGTGCCCTCGGATTTGCCCTTGTCGTAAGTTATATCGACTTCAATTCTCCCCATCCGTCCGGTACGTTGTAGTTCTCTTAAATCAAGATCTGGTCCAAGCAAACCCTCAGTTTGACCAAAGATGGCACCTATAACATCCGGCCGTTCCACATAACCGGAGGCTTTGAATTTGGCTTTAATGAGATATTTCACCGATGTCTGAGCGAGTTTAGCCATATGAACATCACCTTGTGTGTTTTTTTTATTTATAGATCCAACCCAGAAGCAACCCCTACACCCACACCGCTGTATTTATTCATCCAAGAACCGTCGTGTGTGTTGTGAAAACAAATGTTGTTTAAGTTAGCGGGAAGTGAACATGACTTGCTCTGGGTTGGATGGTGAACTATGGCCCACACGTAACACAGCGCTTCATCGTAGGCCAGAGGCGCACTCTGGCTGCTGACGGGTGTGGGCCACAATACCAGTCAAAAATAAAAATATGTATTTTTTAAAATATTACTCTTCTTGATCATAACAAACATCACAAACCCACTTGCCATCTTTATATCTTAACATTTCAGAATAATTCCCGCAGATCTCGCATACTCCCTCTGTTATTTCTTCTTCATGCGCTTCCCCAATTACAACATCTTTCCCTTCCATAACTTTCAATTCTTCTTCCAGTACCTCCAAAATAGATGGGAAAGTGTTGATTATGATCCTTTCAGAAACCATACCTACGATTTTATTGTTTTTATCCACCACAGGCAACCTGCCAATGTTGTATTTTCTCATTTTTTTAAGAGCGTCAAGCACATTTTCGTCCTCACACACCGTGATGAGCTCTGAACTCATTATCTCCGTTGCCTTATCTTCTAATTTCTTACCAGAAGCTATGCCGTAAACAACATCTCTAAGTGTTATTATTCCCACGACATCTTCTCCCTCAACAACCAACACCTCAGAAGCGTTGGATTTTTTCATTTTCCTTGCAACATCCACAATTTTATCGTTAGATAAAACTTTCACAAATTGCGTGTCCATAATATCTTTGACCTTATATTCCCTGAACATTCACACCACCGTACGAATTTTTAATAACGATAAAGTGGAGTAAATTTATTAATAGTTTTGGTGGTGTGTTGTGTCGTACAGGAAAGGTTATAGGTTTGAGTGGGAGGTTAAAAAGTTTCTTGAAAAAAAGGGTTACTACGTCATACGCTCCGCAGGGAGTAAAAAACCAGACATAATTGCAGGGAAAGATGGTGAAATTATAGTTGTGGAATGTAAATACACGGCAAAAAGTAAGTTATATTTACCAAAGGATGAGGTAAATAATCTAATACATGTGGCCTCAATGTTCAGAGCCAAACCAGTATATTTAATTAAAAAGAAAAATTCTGGTTTATTTGTTGTGGAAATACACCATTTAAAAGAATTGAATGGACGTTACTTTCTCGTTGATTTAGATAAGTTAACTAAAAATAAATAAAATAACATAAAATGACAATTTATGTGGTTTTTGGCAATATTCCAATTCTTTCCAACAAGAACCAAAGAGTTATGAAAAACAACAAGATAATAGAAAGATACGTTGTTGTGTCTAGATTTTTAGTTGTAAAAAAAGATTTTGTTGATTTATAAAAAATGTAAAAGACAACTACGTCCCTTAAATAAGATCTTAACCCCATAATTAAGTAAAATAACAAGTTCAATTTTTAAATAAGTGTTTCTTAAAATAAAATTTTGAGTGTGTATGGAGGAAAGGAACTACACACCATTCGAAAAGGCAAAGAGAATGCTTGCAGTACAGATAGCTGGAGAAATCGTTCTCTCTAACGATCCTGGAGTTGTCATTCAGAAGTGGAGAACAATATTTAAAATACCTCAGAGAAGACTCGCTCAAGAATTAAGAATAATGCCATCTGTAATTTCTGATTATGAAAGTGGGAGAAGGAAGTCTCCCGGCGTTAAATTCATAAGAAAACTTGTTGATGCAATACTAAATATTGATGAAAAGAGAGGGGGAGAAATAATAAAAGAATATTCTATGTTGTTCCCGGAGGAAAAAATAAGTGACGTTATATTAAGTATGAAAGAATTCGATAGACCTGTCTCTCTCGAAAAGTTTGCTGAAACGATAGATGGGAGTGTTGTTATTAAT
>JALVWC010000001.1 GCA_027038505.1 Nanobdellati archaeon | reverse complement strand
GCTTTACTACAGCCCGATAACACACCCGTAGCGAACAACCCAATTTCAATCTGGCTGAACGGACAATTGCTGAACACAACCCAAACAAACTCCTCCGGCTTCTACAACTACACCTTCTTATCCCCATTAGAAGCCGGAAATTACGTTCTGAAAATCAATCTCACGGACGATCATGAGATTTATGGGGAGAACCAGACGGTTCTGAAGGTTAGATGGCCCGCCAACCTGACAAAAACATACATATTTGTTCCGGACTTCGTTACCGTTGCTGGCTGTTCCCTTTACCACATCACTGTTGGCAACTATATCAACGCGACCTCGGGTCAGCCATTGTATGGAAACTTCAACGTGAGGGTTGGAAGTGTAACAAAAACTTGCTCGGGCTTAGGGAACTGCACCCTTAACTTCACATTCGGTTCCGCAGTCTATGGCTGTGAGCAGGAGGGCGGGAACAAAACGATAACGATTCATGTAGAGAACGAAACAGCTTTATATTACCCGCGTGATGACGTAACATCGTTCTATTTTGAGGAGAGCAGCACATCCGCCACAGCCTTTGCTCCGGACATGGTGATTTACAACGTCACCAATACGGAAAATAAAACGGTTCAGTTCAACATCACCATAAACAACACCGGCAGAGCAACCATGCACAACATAACCATCTGGAGGTATTCCGGCCCGTTCAACACTATCAACACAACCCCTATCCCTGATATACCTCCGGAAACGGCCATAAATATAACGTTCAACATGACAATTCCTGCAGGAACACCTCCGGGCACCTACAGGCAGGTGTACAACATGAGCTGGATTGACAACGACGGAACGTCCAGACTTGTTTACTCCAATCAGCAGGTGATCACCGTTGTCGGGAACCCACAGATCACGACAAATATAGACAACATAACCACCACCATGGAACACGGCACGCAGAAAACCTACACGCTGATAATAAACAACACCGGCAACGCAGAACTTTACGGTGTGTGGATCAACTACACCCCGATAAACCTGCCCGCCTCCTCCATAACAATCCAGCCATCTTATTTTGACGTGATTTATCCGGGCGGAAGCGAGCAATCAGCGGTGACGATAACCCTTCCTGCGGGTTTCCCTCCCGGGACATATACCGGATGGATAAACATAACCGCAAATCTCGGGAGACTGGATGAGAGAAGAAAGGTCATACCCATCAACATAACCGTGCCCGTGAACACAACATACGCGATAAGGGTCTTTTATCCCAACGGAACTTCAACAAACGTTCTGAACATCACGTTCCCTCTGAATCAGAACGGAACCGCCGGATTGATAGAATTGAGAAACACGGGAAATGTGCCTCTCAACTTCACCGTGTCTTACCTAGATATTCTCGGCTATGCTAACCCGACCACACAGGTTCCGCCGCTTATGATTCTGAATAAGCAGGTGGGCAATGCAACCTACAACCCCACGTATGTGTATTTAGCACCTCAGGAAGCAAAAAACCTGACACTTTATCAGGAGGGAAGCTATGTTGCAGCAACCTATGCTACCAACATAACGATCTTCAACGGTACGGCTGTACCCCAGCAGAGAAACGTTGAACTTTATCTCCACTACAAGGATATGCCCCCGTTCATTTCGAATGTCACTTACAAGGATATAGTCGAGATAAACACGGACCAGGTGGTCTCCGCTTACTTTGATGACGATCAGGACGAACTTTCCATCGTGAAACTCAACATAACCCTGCCTGACGGCTCCAACGAGTCCATAATCTGTGCACAGGGCAACCCCATACCCGACGGTACATATTCATGCGTCTATTCACCCGCTGTGAGAGGCACCTACCGTGCACTGCTCATAGCATGCGACACCGGGAACAAGTGCAACCAGTATGGCTTCACGTTCCAGGCTCTCGATGCAACAACCATGTCCATAGCGGTGAACGAAACTTATGTGAAGGTGGAAAATGTAACGAGCTATAGTGGCAAGGTTGTGTACGCTGAGGTCAACATCACCAACACGGGTTATGTGAATGCCTACAACGTGAACGTAACAGCGGATGTGCCGGCCGGAACCACATGGAACATTTCAAAGTGCAGCTACGCCCAGATTCTGCCCAACCAGACCGAGTCGTGTCTGCTTTCCATCAATATATCTGCAGGCACACCCCCGGCCACCTACATCATCAAACCATACGTTGAGTGGGTCAATCCGAACCCAGCGTTGCTCGACAAGGTCTTTGCGGATTCCATCTACATTAACGTCACGCCCACCGTTGAGCTGAACATATCGGAAATGCCCGGGTCTATCGTGGTGGAGCACAACTCAACGGGTTATACATGGTTCGTCCTCAGCTCGGTGGGTAATGCCCCGGCCGAAAACATAAGTTTCGCGTGTGCATACCAGCCGGACATATGCCCGTACATAAGCTTCGTTCCCAGTACTCTTGCCTCCCTTTATCCTAAAAACTCTTCTAATATTACGGTGGTTATCAGCCTACCTGCCGGTTTCGCATACGGTACATACTTTCCAGTTATAAGGGCGTGCAGCGAAACCACGTGTGTTGAGAAACCACTTGAAGTTATCGTGCCGGAGAGCCCGGCATGGACTACAAACCTCTCTTCCATCTCGATCTCCGCTGTTGCCAACATCAGCGGAAATCTTAGCCTGCTGGTGAGCAACCTCGGCAATACGCAGCTCAAATTCTACTACTCGCTGGCGGGCAACATCAGCACGGTACTCTCTTTGAATCAGACATCCTCTCTGCTTGATCCACAGGAGAAAACGGAACTGCTCCTCAGCTACGGCAACATCCCCGCAGCTTCTCACTACGAGGGCAACCTTACGATTCAGGAGATCAATTACAACTCCTTGATGACCATACCCATCACAATGAACGTTTATGAAGCGAGACTGAAGATCCTCTCACCCACAACATTAAACCCGTACACAGACTTGCTCGCGAACGACACGATAACAATCAACGTATCCTTCACTCTTGCGGATACACCCCTCGATAGCAACGTCACTCTCCACGCTTATGCCGACTCCGAGGAATGTCCGTGTAACTACACCTATCAGGGAGGATACTGGATCATGACGTGCACCCTCCCGGCACTGGAGGACGGGAGGTGGCACGATTTGAGCGTGGTTGGTACTTATCACACCTACGGGTTCACCGTAAGGGCGGTTCAGGATAACGCCCTTTATTACCGGGATATAACACCTCCAGAGATAATCAGCACGAATGAAACAATAAAAGATGGTATCCTCAACATGCGGGTTTTTGCGGATGATAACGTCAACGTGACGAGTGTGCAGGCAACCATCATTGATCCCCTGCTCCGTAACAACACCGTGGTGTTTGGATGGGATCCCGCTTCCGGAAGCTGGAATGCCAGTTTCAATCTAACAGTCAATGGTGATTACAAGCTGATCTACACAGTATGGGACTCCACCGGAAACAGCGTCTCAAAAACCGTATGGGTCAGAGACACACCAGAGGCGACCATCAATCTGAGCACCTCCACCTCCATGAATGTTTCTTTCAAAAAGAGCAATACGGATTATGTTTTCAACAGGATAAATGTAACGGGTAATAAAATCGTGAATATGAGAACCGGCCCTTACGATCTCGACGTATCTATCGGCTTAGAGAATATCTCTGTGAAAAATATGAACATTTCCAAAAACAACACCTTGGTATCCTTCAGCGAACTCAATCCGAAACTCATCCCGATGAGTGGTGTGCGAGTTAAACACAGAGCTCTGATGTATTCTATCAGTGCGCCTTTCAAAAATATGACGGTGATTTTCAATGTCCTACCGTACCTCGATGAAATTTCGGACCTCTCCCATTTGATGGTTTATAAGTGCTCAAACTATTCTGTTAGCGATGGTATATGTTACTCGAATTTCACAACCATATCGCCGCATTACGATTATAGAAATGCCAGAGTGATTGTAACCCTTAATGATTCAGACCCGTTGCTCGTCCTTGCCGAACCGGAGGAATCTGAAACCTACGCTGTATGCGGAAACGGTGTGTGTGAGTATGGAGAGAGTCCTTACAACTGCCCCCAGGACTGCGGAACATGCGGTAATGGGGTGTGTGATGCGGGCGAGAATTACAAGACATGTCCCGCCGATTGTCCTGCGCCCATTCCCACCAAAGTTGGTGGTTCTGGGGGTGGAGGAGGCACTTTTGTACAGAAAATAAATGAAAACGACCTCATGAATAAAATAAATAAAATACTTGAACAATTGGGCAAGTCTAATTTCATAGTTAGAACGCAGGAAATAGACATTACTACATATCCTGGAAAGGAAGTTATGAAAAATGTTTATCTGTTTAACATGCTGGATAAAAATGCAGAGTTTTCGGCCACTATTTATGGAGATATTGTGACAATTTCTCGAATTTATCAGAGCATTATAACAGTGAAGCCTAAAAGCGAAGGAGCTTTTATATTGATTTTCAATATCCCGAAAAATGCAGAACCAAAAACATATACTGGCATAATGAGGATTTTTGGAGAAAATCAAAGCACGGCAATTCCAATAACTGTTAAGGTTCTCCCAATACCGAAAGGATTGATGGATATGAAAATAAATCTTCTTCAAGATTCTGTTAACCCAGGAGACACACTCAAAGTCCAGGTTGAACTATTTAATCTCGGTAAAACTAATAGAGTGGACACAAATGTGACCATAGCGCTTGTTGACCCCGACACCCTTAAAACGATCACTGCTGTGAGGGAAACAATGGCCGTTGAAACAAGCCTGACAAAGATATTGGCTCTACACATCCCAAAGAATATAAAGAAAAAGAAATATATTGTCAAAGCGACAGCAGAATACATTTCAGCATCACATCCACTTAAGGCAACTGCACTCCAGTATGTAACTGTTGGAGTACCGTTTCTAGAGAGAAAAACACTTCTGGGGCTGAAGGTCAAGGAACTCATTGTTCTCCTTCAAACATTCGGGATTATGGCTGGATTATATTACTTGTACTGGCAGAGAAGAAAACAGAGAACAAAGAAGAAGCTCAACATACCTGTCGACATACACCACATACCGAGACCAACGACATCAACCCTTTTCATTGGAAACATCGCAAACAAAGGTATAAGAGCATTCATCCACCCAGATCATCTATCAACCCATGTCATGGTAGCGGGAGCCACCGGCTCTGGCAAGACGGTCTCAGCCATGGTAATAGCTGAAGAGCTATTACTCAAAGGCAAGAATGTTATAGTTTTTGATCCCACCGCCCAGTGGACGGGATTCCTGAGAAAGTGCAAAGAAGATTTCATGCTCAAGAAATATAAGGAATTTGGAATGAAGAAAGAGGATGCAAGAGGTTTCCCGGGAAAAATCAAGGTGGTGGAGGACGCTTATGAGAAAATTGACATAAAGGATCTTCTTTCCCAGAAAGGAAGAATTACAGTCTTTGTTATTAACAGATTGAGCCACAAGGAAATCGAAGACTTCGTGGTTAACTTCATAAGTAGCATTTTTGAAGCGAGGCTGGAGGAGAGCCACAAACTAAATACGGTTCTGATTTTTGATGAGGTACACAGACTGCTGCCGAAATTCGGAGGATCGGGAAAAGGCTTCCTTGCAATAGAAAAAGCAACGAGGGAATTCAGGAAGTGGGGTTTGGGTCTTATCCTGATAAGTCAGGTGTTGAGCGATTTTGTTGGAGAGATAAGGGCAAACATCGGCATGGAGATTCAGTTCAGGACAAGATACGAAAACGACCTCGAGAGGATAAGATTAAAATACGGCGATATTTATGTCTCCAACGTGGTTAAAGCTGGAGTTGGTACAGGTATGCTCGTGTTCAGCGAGTATAACAGAGGAAGGCCTTACTTTATAGAGTTCAGACCACTCCTCCATCAGGTCACAAGACTGAGTGACGCTGAACTTGATAAGTATGTTGCTTATGATAAGAAGCTTGAGAGGATAAGGAAGCTTATAAAGGTAATGAAAGCCAAGGGCATAGATGTTTTCGAGCTCGAAACGGAACTCAAGCTTGCCGATTCGAAACTCGCTCAGGGCAAATTTGAGGTGGTGGATATCTACCTAAGCTCGCTGGAAAAGAATGCCGTAGAGAAAGCCAAAAGATACGGTATAAGCCTTAAGGCTCTGAGAAAAGAAAGAATAAGCACAGAAGAACTCGAGAAATTCATAGGGAAGGCCAGGACCGAAACGGCCGAAGATCTTGCGGCATACTTATCAAACCTGTACGAAGAAATGAAGGATAAAATAACAGACCTTAAAGCAAGAAACGTTGATGTCTTTGATATAGAGATGGAACTCGAGACATTAGAACCAAAAATAAAAATGGCAAGGTTAGAAAATAATACTAAGGAACTCAGAAAGCTGAAAGAAAGGATTGAGAAGCTAAAGAATGCCTTGAGTATGGTGGAGGAACATGCCTGAAGCGGAACTTATGGTAAAGGTGGAGGAACTTGAAGCCAAGGTCGAAGCTCTGAATGAAGTTAGGAAAACCCTTACAGATATGATAAGTGAAATTAGGGAGGAGATAGGTGAACTAAGAGGAATGTTTGTTGAAAATGAGAGGAGCCTCGCTGAAATGAAGGCATCGTATGAAAAAATGGAAACAATAGCCAAGGAGATTGAACCCGAAAAGATACTTAATAAAATCGGCACGTTCGAGGATAAGGTATCTCTGCTGAAAGAAATGATCGAGAAAAATGAAAACATGATAAGAAAGCTAGCGGACGAGATCAAAGATCTGCGTGGCACTCTGCTTGAGTTTAAAGGCCTGAAAGTTGTCAAGGATCTTTATGAGGAGATGAAAGATAATATAGGTGTGCTCAAAAAACTTGAAGCTTCGACCAAGATAAATGCCGAGAAGAGTATGAGCGTGCTGGAGGAGATAGAACGAAGGTACAGAGATTTTCTTGAGGTAAAGAAAGAGGTCAAAACTCTGGGTTCTCAGGTCGAAGAGCTCAGAGAGTCTGTTGAGAGAATCGAGATTGAGATGAAAGGAGTTGTCAGAAAGGAGGAACTCAGTAAGATTATGGATGATTTTAAGAAGAAGATCGGAACGTTGAGTGACATTATAGCAGAGGCGGAGAAAAAACTAAAAGAGATATCTATTGTTTATAACGAAATTAAGAAGGGAGGAAAAATAAAGAATGAAATCGAAAAGCTTAAGAAGGAATTCAATGGGTTGAGAAACGACCTAAAAGGTCTCGAAAAGATCGTCGGCGAGGTTAAAGATTCTGAAGAAAAGCTGAAGAAACTCGAAAAAGAAAGACTGACCAGGGAGGAGAGCCTAAAAGCGGAGATAAGCGACGTGGAGGAAAAGATCAGGGACATGGAAGCATACATCAGTAACCTTGAGAAGAAGCTGAGCACCGATGAAATGAAGAATAGAGAGGAAATCAAGAAGAAGATCGCCGAGCTTAAACGCGAGGTGAAGGTCGCTAAGGACGAGAACAGAAAGATCAAACTTGAAATAAATCATATTAAAAAGGATTTAGACGCCCTTGTTGAAATTATCGAGAAAACAATACAGGAACTCTTTGAAAAAACCACCATCTGAATTATGGTGCCGAGGGGGGGATTCGAACCCCCGACCTCCAGATTTCTCAGCGCCGTAACACAAAATCATCGCCGCCTCATAACTCGGCAAACTCATCACTCACAAGCCAGCACACGGCTTATGAGTCTGGCGCTCTAACCAGCTGAGCTACCTCGGCGCTGTCATTCGATAATTATTATTTATCCAAAAGAGTAATTTTAAAAGTTTTATCCGGGTTTGAAGACCACGACGATTATTACATGTTTTTAACCTTTCAAATTACAAACACCGCTGCAGCGATGACGGTGGTGTGTTCTCCTTCCCGCGCTTTTTCGCTTACGGACATGCCACCAATCTCAAGATCCTTTACATCCAAAAATTTAGCCTCCAGCATTTCCACGGCCATATCAACCGCTTCTCTCTTGGCTGTCTCAGCATCACAGTTACTCGCGGAGTACTCGGCAATGTACCCGTGTTCGTTTTCTGCTCTGGGCCGTGCATAACCAACGGCAGTTGCTATTTCCTCGTTTTTATCGCTTTCCTTCCGTGCCATGACAACAAACACGACCTCACCATCGTTAAGTTCCTCAAGACCCTCTTCTCTGCTCACAATCTCGCATCCTGGGGGAATTATGCTCGATACAGGCACGAGGTTGAATCTCTCGATCCCCGCATCTCTCAGGGCAAGCTCAAAGGACACGAGCCTTTTCTCATGCACGCCAACACCTCTGGTCAAAAAGCACTTCCTGGGAACGAGTTCTCGCACATGGATCACCTCTTCTTATCGAAAAGCCTTGTAGTTTGGGTCATACGGAATATTGGGTATGTTGTATTTATTGAATTGTGTTGCTGCTGATTCATTTAAAAGCCAGTCATTTCCACAGCATATACATTTCTCTTTTCCTCTATTCCCTTTTCGGTGGCTCTCAGTTCTTGAACACAGATTCTAACGGTGGTACGACCTGCTTCTTTCTTGACATTACTCCCCCAAGCCATGCCTGTCCGTCCTCAAACTTCACATCGAAAGCCCTCTCGAATGGCTCGACATCATCAGCTACAAGCAATGCGGTCGAACCCTCCTTCATTATATCCGTCACGAGCAAAAGCACAGCGAATAAACCCTCTTCTTCTTTGACCTTCTTCATCTCCTCCACGATTTCCTCCTTTCTTTTTAGGACTTCACTATCGTCCACCACTTCCAGTTGTCCTATGAGCACTTTTCTGCCGTTGAAGTCATAGGTCTTGTAATCGTTGTATATCATTTCTCTCGCGCTTTTCTCACTTATCGCTGATTTTGCTTTGAACATCTCAACACCCCACGCCTCAATGTCCTCAATTCCGGCAGTCTTAGCTAGCTCCCTCGCAACTTCTCTGTCCTCCTCCGTGGTGGTTGGGGATTTGAAAATGACCGTATCGGAAAGTATGGCGGAGAGCAATATCCCAGCTATTTCTTGTGGCATCTTCACACCCTTCCATATGAACTTCTTTGCTATGATGGTGGCGGTACTCCCCACCGGCATGACGAGCATGTAGATGGGCTTATCCCAGCTGAATTTGATCTTGTGATGATCTATGACCTCCACTATGTTCGCTTTCTCTATGTCATCAGCGCTCTGTTCAAACTCATTATGGTCCACAAGAACAACATCCTTGCCGGCGGCACTTTTCAGCATGGGAGGGGCATCCATTTCAAACCTTTCGAGCACAAGCTTCGTCTCGTTGTTAATTTCACCTAGCCTGAAAGCTTTTGCCTTCTCGCCCATCTGATTCTTAAGATAAGCGTAAGCTATTGCTGAACATATTGAATCCGTATCCGGGCTTTTGTGGCCGAAGATATACAGCATTTCCATCACCTCCGGGATTTTTGAACCGATGGTTTGTTATTCAGGTAATTGTAACGGGACAAAAAATGGTGCTGTTTTTAAATTTTAAATTAGTTCAGCTATCCCATCGCGGGTAAGCGTTATTTTCTACAAGCCGATACGCACAGCGGTGACCAACTGAAAGATTCCCATAATCGTTGACTTGTGTGCGCAGTTAAATTTGACTGAACCGAGGAAAAGCAACATAATCTCCTTCAAAAAAACATTTACTGGACCGTGTTCATCCAATATTTTACCCTGCCGCGTTTCATTTGATATCCAATTCCATGAAATCCTCGGCAAGAACGGTGTTGGGAAAGATCTCCTTCGCTTCCCGCAAGAGTTTCTCTGTTGTGTACTTCCTGTTTTTATCATCACCTTTTTTTTGATACCTTCCGCTTATGTGAGTAAGTACAAGGAGCTTTGCGTTGGCTTCTTTGGCAAGCGTCGCAGCCTGCCTCGAGGTCATATGGCGGTATGTATGCGCTTTGTCCTCAAAGTCCGAGCAAAACGTGCTGTCACAGATCAGAACGTCAGCATCTTTGCACGGCTTCAAGAGTAGGGATCTATCGTAGCCCGTATCTCCCGTGTAAACAATCTTCCTGCCCTTCACAACTTCCAATATGTCATCGGGCTTTATCCTCTGTCCTCTGTACACGATCTCTTCTCCTTTTTTCAGTTTGCCTATCAGCGGACCGGATGTCAGTCCGAACTTCTTTGCCTTTTCCATGTTCGCTTTCAGTTTATCTCTTTCCTGAAAAATGTATCCGAGCGATGGGATTCCGTGGTATGTCTTGAACGCTTCAACGTAGTAGTCCTTGAACTCAACCCTATCACCGGGTTTCAGATCTTCAGCGATGACGGGGAATTCCCTCTCGAAATAACCTATGCTGAGGAGCTTTTCAACAAATTCCGCCGTACCTTCTGGGCCGTAAATGTAGAGCGGCTTTTTCCCCCATTCCATCATTCTGGTCTGGACTAGACCAGTCATAGTATGAATCAATCCAAGAAGCCCGGCAAAGTGATCGGCGTGCCAGTGGGTTATAAATATCGCCCTGATCCTCATTAACTTCAGGTTCTTGATCATCAGCTGCCTCTGTGTGCCCTCCCCGCAGTCGAACAGAATCCTGTCTTCGTTGTACTTCAGGAGAATGGCGGGAAAGTTACGATCCCGTGTGGGTATGGCCGCACTTGTCCCGAGAAAGTGGATGGTTATCACAGGTTATTCACCTCCACAAGCACTTCCTCACCACTCTCCATATCTCTCACTTTGACCTTGCCCTCCTCAAGCTCCTTCGGCCCTACTATTATCACCTTCTTTGCGCCTATGCGTGAAGCATGCTTCAACTGTTTGGAGAGGCTCCTGTCCATGAGCTCCATCTCCACTGCCATACCCCTTTTTCTGAGCTTTGAGGCTACGGATGCGCACACATCCATCAATTCAGGAGTCACGAAAGCCACAAAGTAGTCCGGAGCTGTGGTTGTCTGTGGCAGCTTGCCCTCAGCTTTTAGAACTTCCATGAGCCTTTCAACACCGCCAGCCAGTCCAACCGCTGGCACATCCTTGCCATACAGCCCGACAAGTCCATCATATCTTCCGCCACCAAACAGCGAGCTTCCAAGTACTTTTCTGTTGGTGGCGTAGCCTTCAAACACTATACCTGTATAGTAGTCAAGCCCCCGCACGATCGAAAGATCGAAGGTGCAGTACCTATCAACACCGAAGGACTTAAGAGCTTTATCGAGCACGCACAGCTCTTTCAGAGCTTTAGAAATCATGAGGTCATCGGAGCTGTTAAGACTCTTCACGCTTTCCTCAACATCCTTATATGTGCCGCTGATTTTGAGAGCATCAAGCACCTTTTCCCCCTTTTCGGGATCTATTCCCCGTTTTTCCATCTCGATAAGCACGTTTTCCCTTCCAATTTTCTGTAACTTATCCACACACCTGAAAGCATCAAGGATCCTGTTCTCGGGGATGCCTGCTGCTCTCATTATTCCTTCCACAAGCTTCCTGCTGCTTATCCTCACCTCAAATTCTATGTCGAAAGCGCTCATTACATCGCAACCAATAGCTATGCATTCAGCATCAGCGAAAATGTTGGAAGAGCCAAAAATTTCAGCATCCCACTGCCAGAACGCTCTGTGTCTGCCCTTTTGCGGTGCTTCGTACCTGAACATATCCGCTATACAAAACCACCTTGCAGGCAACGGGTAGGCGGAGCTTGCAACCATTCTTGCCATGCCAACCGTAAGATCAAACCTCAACCCGAGCTTTCTGCCGGCTTTATCCTCAAACGTATATATCTCCTTTTCTATCTCCTTGCCCGACTTGGCAGCGAGAGTTTCAAAATGTTCTATCTTGGTCGGCTCGACCTCTCTGAAAGAATAGAGCTTCATTATCTCCCGGATTTTGGAGAAGATGGCCTGTCTCGCAACCATCTCTTCCGGATAGATATCTCTCATTCCCTTTGGTGGCTGAAACCTGTTTTCAGGCATACTCAGAAGAGTAAATCGAACATTTAAATATCAAACCGGTTGCGGCTTAAAAGAACCTTGCTCTGAGGGGGTCGTTCTCTGATTTTTTGATAAATTGTGTCGATTGGTGAACTTGGGAGGCTCTCTTGCTCGTTATATCTGAACGCAACTATACCCCTCCTCAAAATGTTTCCGTATATTCTTCCTCTAGCGTTAAGCAACAATTTCCAACCATCCCTGTGATTTCTCGGAGCGTTTTCTCTGGGCGGGAGGAAAAGTAATACGGAATCTCAATCATTTTTCTTTCTCCATAGTTGTCCGGTTCAGCAACATTTTGTATGATGTTGAGTGAAGGCTCAGCACTTACGTGCGATTTTATTCCTTGGAATGTCCCTCTTATCTGTCTGTAAACCTCCATTGATTTTGCATTTACCATAAAAATCGTACTTGTTTGATGTTTTTAAATTTTTTAGAAATATTTTTAGGATTCCAAAAATTTAATAAGGATGTACTAATAAAACTTTTATGGATGGTGTCGGAGGGGAACGAATCTGAGGATGATGATCAGCGGAGTCTCCGCAGTAATGACAGCGATACTCAGAAAAAAAGTGAAACTGAACTTGATTATGATGGTGGCCCTCGGGACGGTGTTGGTATCGGGCATGTTCCCACCGCCATGAGTCCAGATTCCGAAATCCCCGTGCATTACGAACATGAAGGAGTGGAAAACAAAAAAACAGCAGAAGAAAGTACAATATATCCAGAAAGCGATAGCGATGAGACGGAAAAAAGAATTAGGAAACTGCGCACACCCATCATGCTCCTCATATCCTTCATAGCTTTTCTCATAGATCGTATGCTGGGGTTTTGCATATTCATAATGTACTTTGAGAAGTGTGAGCTCGCCATTTTCGGGATTCCCGGACTTGAGCTAACAACATTGGCAACCTATTTTCTTGGCTATAAGTTCGGTTTCCCCATTGGTGTTGTTCTTGCATTTTTCCTTCCGGGTTTTTTTATACAGCCGCTCAAGTTCTTTCTCTGGCGGGAGAGAACGGATCCCGAGGAGGGACCAATTCCTTTAGGGATAGGGTCGTTTCTTGATGGACTGGTGGGAGCGATTGGGTGGATAACCTCACGATTGGGTATGAACATATTTTTCGGAATGGGGCTGGCACTATTTTTAAAACACGGGGTGAATGTCATCAAAAGCCTGAGCTCCGACAGACCGCAAACATTTGATGCGGCGGTCAGCACGGTAACAAATTTGGTTACTCTTTTTTTCATTTACAAATTTTTACTAAACTTTCTCCTTTGAGATGGCAAGCTCGTCCCACAGTCTTAGATCAACAAATAAAAAAGTTTTTTTGCTCATCTCAAGAACATGAGCGGAGTGGATGAAAAAAGGATCAAGCAGGAGTTTAAGAAGAAAGCACAGAAAAACCCTGAAAAATATTACCCCGTTGGGTTCCTGGAGAGCGAGGGTTTCGTGAGGAGGCAATGCAAAAAATGCGGAACGTTCTTCTGGACTACGGATGAGAACAGAGAAGTGTGTGATGATCCCAACTGTACAGGGTTCTATTCTTTCATAGGAAACAGCCCATCTTCTGCAAGGATGGACTTCATAAAGGTATGGCGGGAGTTTGCAAAATTATTTGAAAAGCTCGGTTACACTCCCATAAACCGCTACCCGGTTGTTGCAAGGTGGCGTGACGATCTGGAATTTGTGATCGCAAGCATAGCGGATTTCCAGCCACATGTGGTAAGTGGGGAGGTCGAACCTCCGGCCAATCCGCTTGTGGTGCCTCAGTTCTGCCTGCGCTTTACGGACATAGAGAACGTTGGGATAACGGGCAGGCATTACACGGGTTTCGTAATGATAGGCCAGCATGCTTTCGTTCCTGCCGAGAAGTACGACCAGGAGAAGTACCTTGCCGATATCTACGCATGGCTGAGAAAGGGCCTCAAGTTGCCGAAGGAGGAGATAACTTTCCACGAGGATGCGTGGGCCGGCGGGGGAAACATGGGGCCGAGCATGGAGTTTTTCTCCCGCTCGCTTGAAATAGGAAATCAGGTTTACATGATGTTCGACATAAGGGAGGGTAACATAAAGGAGCTGCCGATAAAGGTTCTCGACATGGGTATGGGGCAGGAGAGATGCGCGTGGCTCACCCTCGCAACCTCAACAAGCTATGAAGCGAACATGCCGGAGGTTGTTGAACTGCTTTACGGACTCACAGGAATTAAGCCGCATCACAACATAATCGAGGCGTTTTTGCCGTATTCTGGCATACTGAACGTTGATGAGCTGGAAGATGTTAAGAAGGCGTGGAACCTCATAGCTGAAAGGATCGGTATTGATGTGGAGATGCTGAAGGAAGCGATACTGCCAGCAGCGGCCATCTATGCGATAGCTGATCATACCAGAAGTCTGCTCTTCGCCATAGGGGATGGGGCGCTGCCATCAAATGTCGGCGGAGGCTATAACCTGCGTGTCATAATGAGAAGGGTCTTCGACCTTATGGAAGAGCACGGCTGGGCATTTGACCTTGAAAAGGTGCTGGAAGCCCACGCGTCCTACATGAAACCTCAGTACCCCGAGCTTGAGGAGGTTGTGGAGCACGTTGCCAGAATTTTTGATGTGGAAAGGAAAAAATACGAGTCCACCAAAAGGATGGTTAGGGAGATTGTGAGCAGGCTGAAAAAGGAGGAGCTGACCGAAGAAAAGCTCATAGAGCTGTATGACAGCAGGGGCATCTCTCCGGAGATGCTGGTAAAGGAAGGGATAATCGATGCTGTCCCCAGGGATTTCTACACGAGGCTTGCCGCAAAGTACGCTGAAGCAAGAAGAAAGGAACTTGAAAAGAAAAGAAAGGAAGAGAAGAGAAAGCTTGAATTTGATGTTGGCGAGTTACCTCCAACCAGAATACTCTATTATGATGATTACCGCCTCTTTAAGTTCAGAGCGAGGGTGGTGAAAGCACACGGGAACTACATCGTTCTGGATGCAACGGCCTTTTACCCGACAAGCGGAGGACAGCTGCACGATGTTGGGTGGCTCGATGGCGTGAAGGTTATTGATGTTTTCAAGGCCGGAAAGGTCATTGTGCATGAGGTGGAAGACGGCAGCAAATTTAGGGAAGGTGTGGAGGTGGAGGGAAAAATAGATATGGAAAGGAGGATAAAACTCACACAGCTTCACACGGCAACCCACATAATAGGGGGAGCGGCCAGGAAGATTATCGGAAGGCATGTGTGGCAGGCCGGAGCCGAGAAGCGGCCTGAGAAGGCAAGGCTGGACATCACCCATTATGAGGCGCTCGACGAAGAAACCATCAGGAGAATTGAGGATGAGGCGAACAGGATAGTCATGCTGAACATCCCGGTTGAGAGCAGGCTCATGCACAGAAATGACGCTGAGAGGGAGTTCGGCTTCGTGATATATCAGGGCGGAGCCGTGCCCGGAAGAGAGCTCAGAATAATAAAAATAGACGATTTTGATGTTCAGGCCTGTGGTGGAACTCACGTGAGATCAACTGCCGAGCTCGGGCCGATAAAAATAATCGGCACTTCAAAAATTCAGGACGGAGTTGTGAGACTTGAGTTCGTTGCCGGCCTGAGCCTTCTTGAGCACTTAAGAAAGATGGAATCGTACATCAAGGAGAGCTGTGCTGTGCTTGATGTCACACCGCCTCATCTGCCCAGAGCTGTCAGGAGGTTCTTCGACGAGTGGAAGAGGCAGAGAAAGGAGATAGAAGAGCTGAAGACAAAGCTTAATCAGGTGCTTGCCAAAACGCTTGAAGGCGAAGAAAAGGAAATGGACGGGGTAAGATTCATGCTGATAAAAACTGAAGGGCAGGAACTCAGAGATGTCCTGAGGATGGCGAGCGAAAAAGCCAAAAACTCTCGAGTACCCGTTGTGGTCGTGAACTCTTGCGGTAAAGGGGCTCAGATCGTTGTGAGCTACAGCGATGAGAGCAGGGATGCCGCCGCGAGACTTAGGGAGCTGCTGGAGTCCAGATTATCGATTAGGATGAAGCCTGGCAGAAACGTGTGGGTAGGAGGGAGTAGAGCCGAGGACATCGTGGCCCTGATGGGGAAGCTCTGAAGGTATTTCTTACTACGGTTCCGTGAGCTTTTAATTCTTATTATTTTTCCCACAAAATTCTCTCCATGACGGAGCGGATGATATTTTTCAGGGTTTCGGAGGTGGGGAGGTGTCTGCGCTACCTTTACTTCCTTTATGTTCTGGGTAGGCTGGAGGATGTGTCCAAAAAACCCGAAGTCATTGAGGGTAAAACGATTCACCAGAATTTTCAGAATGAGTGGATAACCACGGTGGATGAAGAGGCAAAACCGGAAGAGAAAGCGATGTTTCTCCACGAGAACTTTGCGGTGCTCGGTAAAGCCGATCTTGTAAGTGGGGAAAAGGTTATCGAGATAAAAACCACAACCAGGATTCCAAACAGACCGTATCTTACTCATGTCAGGCAGCTTAACTTTTATCTCGGGCTTTTCGGCAAGAAAGAAGGCACGTTGATCTATATTGAAAGAAACGGAAATGGAAGGAAGGAGTTCAGCATAAAGTTCGATGCGGACATGTTCCTTGTCGATCTCGCAAGGTTCGAGAAGCTTTACCGCGCGCTTACGGAGCTGAGAGTTCCCGAGAGAGAGCCAACACCCCTCTGCAACTTTTGTGAGTATTCGTTTCTCTGCGAAAAGATCGAACAAAGAAATTCTCGTTAGCACCCTCATTGGCTGTATGCGATGGAATTTAAAAATTTTTGCATAAATTTCATTTATGAATGGTAATGAATCGATGGAAGAGCACTTTCTCAGGGCGGACAGGCTCCTGGAACAAGAACACGATGATAAGAAAAGGAAATTAATGGTTAATGAACGTTATAGGGCGGAAAAAGCTCTGCTTGAAGAAATCTGGAGGAATGTTCTTGAGGAAGAACTGATATCCGCCCATAAGAAACGGGAGGAACTCGTTTATGAGTTGAGTTTACCTCCCAAACTCGAGATATATGATGGTTCTGTGTTCATACCACTTTCCATTATTGTTGAATCTGTGCACGGTGATGTGATCGAAATAAGTTTGTCCTACGATTCTGAGGAAAATCTAAACAGAGCACATAAAATCTCATATATGTTCAAAAGTGATGAGTATTTACACCAGGACTCCATAAGGGATGTGAAAATTTATTCCGCCATCGGAGGGGTGTTTCATCTTACCCCATTCGGATTTCTCTCTCCTAAAAGTAAGGATCATTTGAACAAATTTATAAATAAGTTTTTAAGTTTCTACCGATCTTATTTTGAGCTCGAAAAAAAGATTAAAGGCATATATCAAGAATATCGAAGATATCACAGAACAGGATTCACATTCTCCGAGCTTCCGAATGAAATGGAAAGAAATATTATGATTTACACCCCGGAGTATGATGTTGGGTTTCTTCTTCCAGAGGAGACAACAAGGATCATTACGGGAGACAGAACAAAAGGCGGGAGGGAGGTATTGTATGTGGATCCGGAAACGGCAGGGATGGTGTATTTGGTTGGAAGGGCGGATGCATTTTATGGTTGGGCTTCAGAAGATAACATAAAGAAAAAGACCATTTACCGTTATCTTGTTCACAAAGAGAAGGATGTATGTCCATTACTGAAGGAGATTAAAAATATATCTTCAAATTTGCAGAGTTGTCTCTGAATCCGAGAACGCTCCCTCGGTATTACATCGTTACCACCAGAACAGATCCTCCACACCCGTTCCATTTGCACTCCATATCGTCCTTCCTGTCCGTACTTTCGGTGTTTATCTCTGACTTCAGGAATATCCGCCATTCCTCTTGGTCTTCCTACAATATTTACCTCCATTATCCCATTTTTCGTCGGTAAGCCTTACCGTGGGCAGACAGTAAACGAGTGCGTCCAATACGATACTGAAAGGAAATTATAATAAATTAATATAAGTATCTTATCAAAAAATTCATGCCATGACGAACGGAACACAATCAAAAAATTATTCAACCCGCGGAGAGGAAACAATCAAGAAAATCCTGAGAGAAGTTCTGGCTGAGATAAAGCCTGAAGAGGAGGACAGAAAACACGCTATGGCGCTTTTCAACAGGATAGCGGGTTTCATCAGGGAAAACTACGGGCTTGATGCCGATCTTATGGGTTCTGTTGCCAAGGACACGTTTCTCAAAGGGGATGTGGATCTTGACATCTTCGTTTTTTTTCCGCTGTCAACCCCGAGAGAGGTTCTTGAGGAGAAAGCACTTGAAATAGGAAGGAAGGTGTTCGAAGAGTTCAACGGGAAAGATGTGAAAATAGCATATGCGGAACATCCGTACGTAAAGGGTGTGATCAAAGGGCTCGAAGTCGAGATTGTGCCAGCTTATCGCATAAAGAGCGCGGATCAGCTTAAAAGCGCTGTGGACAGAACTCCATTTCACAAAGAGTATGTCCTTGCGCATCTCAAAAACCCCGATGATGTACGCATATTAAAAGCATTCCTTAAGGCCATGGGTGCTTACGGATCGGATTTGAAAACTGCAGGATTTTCGGGATACTTATGCGAGTTGCTCATCATTCACTACGGTTCGTTCGTTGCTCTGCTGAGGGCCTGTCAGAAATGGAGATGGCAGGAAATTATAGATCCCGCAGAACACTACACAGGAAGGGATTATCCTGTGCTCAGGAAGATGTTCAAAGAGCACCCGCTTATTGTCATAGATCCTGTGGACAAAAACAGAAACGTTGCCGCGGCCCTCTCGGCAGAAAAACTCGCTATTTTCATTTATGCTGCGAGAAAATTTCTTGAAAGGCCATCAAAATCATTCTTCAAAGAAATAAAATTGAAAATAAATAAAAAATCGATAATCTCAGGAATTAAGAAGGATGAACGGAATGTATATGCTATTGTGTTTAAAAAACCCGAAAATATTGTGGATGACACTCTTTACCCCCAGCTTAGAAAATTCGCCGAGAATATGGCGTCGTTTCTTGAGCACAACGATTTTGTGGTAGAAGATTGGTGGGTGTTCGGGGATGATGAGGCGGGCATAGCTTTTGAGGTGGTGAGCGATGAGCTGCCATTCACGAGAATCATTAAGGGCCCGAGAATCTTTGATAATCGTGTTCATCAGGATAGGTTCGTCTCAAAACACGAGATTGTGTGGATAGGAGATGGGGGGAGATTCTATGCGAGGGAAAAAAGAAAGCACAGGAATGTTGGTGAACTCGTTTCTTATCACCTGAATGGAAGCTTTGAGGAGATGAGGGTCAAGGGCATACCGAAATACATAGCCCTTGCCATAAGCGAACATGGATACAAATTGCTGAAAAACGAAAAGCTTGTGGAAATCAAGAGCAGGGAGTTCTGGAAAGGGTTGACCAAGTTCAATCTGCGGGATTTCGAGAAATTATGAAAGAAGAGTAAGCGTTTTGAGTAACATAGCGACGATCACTACGAACAGACATAGGAGATATTGCAATTTTTCCCTCTTTTTGATTTTATCTTCTTTCTTGATAACCGTTAGCAGGATCATGGCAATGGGAACAAGCATTCCATAACATGCGGCAATCGCCAGCAGCTCAATGAAACTCAGCCTTTTCAATCCCATGAATGCTCCGATTAAAAGGATTGGTATTGCGCTCAGTCTGTTCAGTCCGAGATCGCTGGCCATCATATCGGTCGCCGCGAGTGTGACCGCAATGGCCGAGGTGGCAACCGCAAAGAATGCAAAGCCAACTCCTAACACTTTCAAAGGGAATGTGTTGAATGATGTTGGGGCGATCTCATTAACTCCCGGCATGGAAGCCACTACAGCAACGGAAAAAAGCAGGTAAATAATAGCGGGAATACCAAAACCCGCGGCAACCACTTTTCTGAACTTCCTTGTCATGTGTTCGTGTCTTAGCAGTTTATATGTCTCTGGTACGACCATATATGCACCCATAGCGAACAACATAACAAGAAAAGCATTCACGATACTAACCATTCCCGCACCGGTTACAGACGGAGGAAGAAAATGAATATTATTGAGATTACATTTCGGGAAGAGAAAGACAACAATTAGGAGCACAGTAATCAACATCAAGCTTGTAATGGTTAGTTCGAATTTTCCTGTTCTTTCCAGCCCGACAAGCATCGGAAACAGACAGATAATAAATAGTAGTGACACGCCATAAATACCACCCATCCCTAAATGGGTGAAGAGTGAAAAGTAAGCGGTGAAATACGCCGCAAGCGTGGGGATGAAAGAGAACAACAAGGATCCAATTACAATGTATTTCCCCACCTTTCCGAAACTAAGTTCGACAATATCACCAAGATATACCCGATCAACATCTCGGAAATACAGCATTAATCTTTTCGTGGCGAGAGCTGTGACATAGTATATCCAGAATGCGATTATTGTGATCACGACATAAACACACAACCCGTTTCTGTCTAAAACCGCGGGTAACCCTAAAATACCGGCCCCTATAACCGCACCAATGAGAATAGCTATACTTTCGGCGTAGACCTCATCTTTTTCCGAATTCATGTTTTTATTGTTCCGCTCTCAAAACTATTTTAAGATTTCGGTGGAATAATATACTCGCCAGTTGGGTACGCTTTCCCCCGCGGGGGTCGCCTAGCCTGGCATGGCGTGGGACTGCAGATCCCATTTACCCGGGTTCGAATCCCGGCCCCCGCTCCAGAATTTATCTATCTCTGAGCTTTCCTTTGTTTCTTGTTTCTTATATTTGTATCCAGTTTGGCAAGATTTCTGTATTCCCGTTCAAATTCCTCAACTTTTTTGGAAATTTCGTGCAGATACCGCACCATGGTGGTACAATTCTTACCACAGTTAAATATGTCCAGATCGTCAGGGGGCAAGAGATCGGATAGGCCTATATATTTGTCCATAATTATTTTCATAAAAAACCGCTCACTTCTGACCAATTCGGAATCTCTATCTCTAAAGTGCAGTGGAGCAATAGAGTTAATAGAGTTATATACAAATTATATCTCCGCCTCATTTCAGCTTTTCGAAAAGTTCCTTTACACGAGAATACTTTTTGTTTACTTTTTTTAATTCTTTTTTGATTTCAATTATTTGGTCGTCTATCTCTTTTGTAACCCTTCCCATTTCCCGAATACCTTTCTTTTTCAATATCTTTGATAGTTTTAACAAAATCTTTACTTCCTTTTCCAGATCCTTTCTGAGTTTTTCAAAATCTTCTATTTCTTTTTCCATTTCTCTTATAACAACGGCTTTTTT